>NC_020830.1:2512500-2812500 GCF_000152945.2 Polaribacter sp. MED152
TAAATCTTTTTCAGTTTGTGAAACCACATCTTTTGATGGCTCACTAGTTTTAGATTCAGAAATTTTAGGTTCTTTTGTTTGTTGATCATTAACAGAATCTATTTCAACTTCAATGTTTTTATGGAAATCTGTAGAAGTAATGTATTCAAAAAGTATGGCTCTATCTCTTGTTACAGAGGCTGTATTTTTTAATTCTTTATTGTATTTGAAACTGTTAGCTTGTTTTAATTTGTTTAAATAAAGAACTCTTGCTGCTTGAAAGTATGGGTAGTTATCTACTATAGACTTTAAATCAGAAGTATTTAAATTTTCCAATTCTTGTCTATTGTTCAATGCTTTTATGAATGATGATGTTTTCAAATTTATAGGCATTACCATTTTGCTACAGAAGCATTAAATATGTCTTGAATTATTCTTTCTAAAATTTCATCTAGAGCAGTTTCTAGAACACTTCCTGAAAGTTGAGCATTTGCATCGAAATCGGAGTAGAAAGAAAATGTTTTTTCAAAATCATCTTTTTCTTCTAATTTATTTACGAAACGAACATTTACTGAAACCGTTAGTCTGTTTTGGGCAGCAGTTTGATTAGATGTTCCACTCATAGGTGTAATTCTATATCCTGTGATTTCTCCACTAAAATATAAATCACCATTAGAATTCGTAAGGGTTAAATTAGTTTGACGTGTAAATAGGTCTTGTAGATCATTGGTAAAACGTTGTGTTAAAACAGGTTCTACTAATGGTGCTTGATTCGGAAAAAAATCAATTTGAATGGTTTTTGCATCACCTGTGTTACCACCTGTAAATGAATAAGGCCCACAACCTATAAAAGTGATTACTATAAACGCGGATAAGATAAATTTCTTCATGTTGTAATATTATAAATCGTACTGCTTAATTTTTCGGTATAAGGTTCTTTCAGAAATCCCTAACTCTTTAGCTGCCAATTTACGTTTGTTGTTATTTTTTTCTAGAGATTTTTTAATCATCTCTATTTCCTTGTCTTGTAAAGATAAAGATTCGTCTTCCTCAATAGTCTCAATAAAATCATAATCTTTTTCAGAAGGCGTGTTTTGAGGCACATTTAAAACTTCAATATCTAATTCTTCTAAATCTTTATTATTATAAATTTTTTCTAACAATCTATGGTTTTCTTCTTGTACTTCTTCTACATTACCATTCTTCATTAAATCAAGCGTTAACTTCTTTAAATCGTTGATGTCATTACGCATGTCAAAAAGAATTTTGTACATAATATCACGTTCAGTAGAAAAATCATTTTCTTTTTTACCACCTACAATCGCTGGTAAATTACCTGAATTATTTGGTAAATATTGTTGTAATTTTTGACCACTAATACTTCTTTCTTCTTCTATAACAGAAATTTGTTCTGCAAGGTTTTTTAACTGACGAATATTACCTGGAAATCTATAATTCAATAGTACATTTACAGCACTTTCATCTAATCGAATGGAAGGCATTCTGTATTTTTGAGCAAAATCTGCAGCAAATTTTCGAAATAATAAATGGATGTCTTCGTTTCTTTCTCTTAATGGAGGTAAATTGATTTCTACAGTACTAAGTCTGTAGTACAAATCTTCTCTAAATTTTTCTTTTTCAATCGCAGATTGCATATTAACATTGGTAGCAGCTACAATTCTAACATTTGTTTTTAAGACTTTAGAAGACCCTACTTTTATGAATTCACCATTTTCTAAAACACGTAATAAACGTACTTGGGTGGTTAAAGGTAATTCACCAACTTCGTCTAAAAAAATAGTACCACCATCTGCAACTTCAAAATATCCTTTTCTATCTTGTGTTGCCCCTGTAAAAGCTCCTTTTTCATGACCAAAAAGTTCACTATCAATAGTTCCTTCTGGAATTGCGCCACAGTTTACTGCAATATACTTGGCGTGTTTTCTGTGTGATAAAGAATGAATAATTTTCGGAACACTCTCTTTACCAACACCACTTTCTCCAGTTACTAGCACAGAAATATCAGTAGGTGCAACTCTAAGTGCTTTTTCTAAAGCCCTATTAAGTTGAACATCATTACCAATAATTCCAAAGCGTTGTTTTAAAGCTTGTAAGTTTTCCATTTTCTTTTCTTAGAATCGATAAAAAAGAATTGAGAGAAAAGTAGATACTTTAACTCTTGCTTCTCTTTTCTAAAAATTAATTATTATCTGAGTATCCAACTGCAGTACCTTTTAAGGTTGCAGAAGTACAATCTTCTACTTTAACGTTTACAAAATCACCTAATTTATAGTGCTCTTTAGGAAACACAATCACTGTGTTTTGTGTATTTCTTCCTTTCCATTCATTAGGATTTTTCTTGGATGTACCTTCAATTAAAACTTCTTCAACTTTGCCCAAATGTTGTTGAGTTCTGTATAAAGCATGTTTTTGCTGTAAATCGATGACCTCTGTCAATCTTCTTTTTTTAACAGCTTCTGGTACATCATCTTCCATTTTTTTACCAGCTAAAGTTCCTGGTCTTTCAGAGTAGGCAAACATAAATCCAAAATCATACTTCACATACTCCATTAAATCTAAGGTATCTTGATGATCTTGCTCTGTTTCTCCACAAAAACCAACAATCATATCTTGAGATAATGCCATTTCTGGAACTATTTTAAAAATATTATCAACCAATTCCATATACTCTTCACGTGTATGTTGTCTATTCATGGCTTTTAACATAGCATTACTTCCACTTTGTACAGGCAAGTGAATGTATTTACAAATATTTCTATGTTTGGCCATTACATGAATTACATCTAAACTCATATCTTGAGGATTAGAAGTAGAAAAACGAAAACGTGTTTTTGGAAATTGAGTGGCACACATATCTAATAACTGAGCAAAATCAACAGCAGTTGCCTGAGCCATTTCAGAAGCTTTTTTGAAATCCTTTTTTAAGCCTCCTCCATACCACAAGAAGCTATCTACATTTTGACCTAAAAGTGTAATTTCTTTATAGTTTTTATCAACCATTTGTTGTATTTCCTCTAAAATACTTTTAGGATCTCTACTACGCTCTCGTCCACGAGTAAAAGGAACAACACAAAAAGTACACATATTGTCACAACCTCTCGTAATCGAAACGAATGCAGATACTCCATTAGAATTTAAACGAACAGGAGAAATATCTCCATAGGTTTCTTCTTTAGATAAAATTACGTTTACAGCATCTCTACCTTCATAAACTTCTTCTAATAAGTTTGGCAAATCTTTATAAGCATCTGGCCCAACGACTAGGTCAACAATTTTTTCTTCTTCTAAGAATTTTTCTTTCAAACGTTCAGCCATACAACCTAAAACGCCAACTTTCATTTTTTTGTTAACCTGTTTTACTGCATTGTATTTTTGCAATCTTCTACGAACTGTAGTTTCAGCTTTTTCACGAATAGAACATGTGTTTACCAAAACTAAATCTGCCTCTTCTAAAATTTGAGTAGTGTTGTAGCCTTCTTTGTCTAAAATTGCTGCTACAATTTCACTATCATTCATATTCATTTGACAGCCATAGCTTTCTATGAATAATTTTTTAGTATTCTCTTTCTTATTTTCTGTAACAAGGGCTTTTCCTTGTATTTTTTCGTCAATAATTTTCTCTACTTGTTGCATCTTTCAATTTGTAATTTGAAGGTGGGCAAAGATACAACCAATTTTATATTTTTATGACAAATTGGCAGAAAATTAATGTTGTTTTTCTGTTAATAATTGATCTAATATTCGTGAAAAAATTTTTTTTAATAAAAAACTAACTACTTTTGCACTTTAAAATAGCCCTTGTTTAATGGGTTTTGAGTGATAAATGAGAGATATATGGCAAAGAATTTAGTAATAGTAGAGTCACCAGCAAAAGCTAAAACTATCGAAAAATTTCTTGGAAAAGATTTTCAAGTAGAGTCGAGTTATGGGCACATTGCAGATTTACCATCAAAAGAATTGGGGATTGATGTAGATGGTGATTTTAGTCCTAAATATATAGTTTCCGATGATAAAAAACCAGTTGTTAAAAAATTAAAAAGTTTAGCAAAAAAAGCAGAAACGGTTTGGTTAGCAAGTGATGAAGATAGAGAAGGAGAGGCTATTGCTTGGCACTTAAAAGAGCAACTAGATTTAAAAGAAAATAATACCAAACGTATTGTTTTTCACGAAATCACTAAGAAAGCTATTCTTAAGGCTGTAGAAAATCCTAGAGATATAGATTATCATATGGTAAACGCTCAGCAAGCACGTAGAGTTTTAGATAGACTAGTGGGTTATGAGTTATCACCAGTATTATGGCGAAAAGTAAAAGGAGGTTTGTCTGCAGGTAGAGTACAATCTGTAGCTGTGCGTTTAATTGTAGAGAGAGAAAGAAGTATACAAGAATTTAAGCCAGAAACTCATTATAAGGTTGTTGCTGAATTTTCGAACAATGAAGGAAAGAAGTTTAAAGCAACGATTCCTAAAAATTTTGATTCTAAAAAAGAAGCAGAAAGTTTCTTAGAATCTTGTGCAAATGCCGATTTTAAAATTGCAGATTTAACAAAAAAGCCTGCAAAAAAATCGCCAGCAGCACCTTTTACAACATCAACTTTACAACAAGAAGCATCTCGTAAATTAGGTTTTGCAGTGGGTAGAACTATGCAGGTTGCACAACGTTTGTATGAAGCTGGTTTAATTACCTATATGAGAACAGATAGTGTAAATTTATCTGTTGATGCAAGAAACGAAGCTGAAGAAGAAATTATAGCTTCTTATGGTAAAGAATATAGTAAGCAAAGAGTGTTTAAATCTAAAGCCAAAGGTGCTCAAGAAGCACATGAAGCAATTAGGCCTACTAACATGAAAATGCATTCTATAGATACTGAATATGATCAAAATAGATTGTACGATTTAATCTGGAAAAGAACATTAGCCTCTCAAATGAGTGATGCTCAATTAGAGAGAACTAACATTAAAATAGAGAATTCAGAAAACGAAAAAATCTTTACTGCAAATGGTGAGATGATTAAGTTTGAAGGATTCTTAAAAGTGTATTTAGAAGGTAAAGATGATGATGAGGAAGAACAAGCTGGTATGTTGCCTAATCTTAAAGTTAATGAAAGTTTAGATTATATTTTTATTAATGCTACTCAGCGTTTTACAAGTCCACCTTATCGTTTTACGGAAGCATCTTTGGTTAAACAGTTAGAAGAATTGGGTATTGGTCGTCCATCAACCTATGCACCAACAATTTCTACTGTTCAAAGAAGAGGTTATGTAGAAAAAGGTCAGAATGAAGGTATAGAAAGGGCTTATGAGCAAATGATTTTGACTAGTGGTGCTGTAAAAACACAACAATTAACCGAAAAAACAGGTTCAGATAAAAATAAACTAGTACCAACAGATATAGGAAACATTGTAAATGACTTTTTAGTAGCAAATTTCTCAAATATACTAGACTTCGGATTTACTGCGAAAGTGGAAAATTCTTTTGACGATATTTCTGAAGGAGAGGAAGATTGGACAGAAATGATTAAAGATTTTTACACCAAATTTCATGACAATGTAGAGGATGTTAAAGAAAATGCAGAAAGAGAAAGCGGAGAACGCATTTTAGGGAAACATCCAAAATCTGGTAAAACAGTTTTAGTTAGATTAGGTAAATTTGGACCTATTGCTCAAATTGGAGCTCCAGATGATGAAGAAAAGCAATTTGCAAGTTTAAATAAAGATCAGAATTTAGGAACAATAACTTTAGAAGAGGCTTTAGAGTTGTTTTTGTTGCCTAAAACCTTAGGAACTTACGAAGATGAAGAAGTTGTAGTTTCTAACGGACGATTTGGACCTTACATTCGTTTTGGAAAAATGTTTGTTTCTTTAGATAAAGGTGAAAACCCTATGGAAGTTGATTTACCAAGAGCCGAAAAATTAATTAGAGCAAAGCAAAAGGCAGATGCTCCTATTTACCATTATGAAGATTTACCAGTGCAAAAAGGTGTAGGTAGGTTTGGGCCATTTATAAAATGGAATGGTATGTTTATCAACGTAAATAAAAAATACGATTTTGATAATCTTTCTGATGATGATATTGTAGAATTAATCGAAGTTAAGAAACAGAAAGAGATAGATAAGGTTATTCATAATTGGGAAGATGTTGGTATTCGTGTGGAAAAAGCAAGATGGGGGAGATTTAATGTTTTAAAAGGCAAAGTAAAAATTGAGCTTCCTAAAACTACAGATATTGAGAAACTATCTAAAGAAGAGGCTGTTAAGATGATTGAAGCAAAAACACCCAAGAAAAAAACAGCAAAGAAAAAAACGACTAAGAGAAAAACAGTAAAAAAGAAATAGTATTTTTGGTATATTGCATACACAATTATAATTAATGAATAAAGACTTCTTATCCCCTATAAAAGAAACCGCGCTTGCTCATTTGGTGTTACACTCACCTTTATGTTTAGGGAATAAAATTAAAATTCATTCTAACCAAAATGGTTTTCCAGAATTAGACGATGTTAAGATTGCCATTTTTGGTGTTCAAGAGGACAGAAACTCGGAAAACAACTTTGGTTGTGGAGAAGATTTACATTTTGTAAGAAGAAAAATTTACGAACTTTTTCCTGGAGATTGGCATACAGAAATCGCAGATATTGGCAATATCGCTAAAGGTGATAAAGTTTCTGATACCTATTTTGCAGTTTCTGAGGTAATTACTTCTTTGCTTAAAAAAAACATCATTCCTATTATCATTGGTGGTGGTCAAGACATAACCTACGTAAACTATAGAGCGTACGATTCTTTAGAGCAGTCTGTAAATATTACAGCTGTAGACAGCAGGTTTGATTTAGGAAATATAGATGATGAGTTAACCTCACAATCTTATTTGAGCAAAATTATAATGCAAGAGCCTAATAATTTATTCAATTACTGTAATGTCGGTTACCAAACGTATTTTAATTCTCAAGAAGCAATTCAACTTTTAGATAGCTTATTTTTTGACGCATACAGACTTGGTAATGCTAAAGAATTAGAAAATATAGAGCCTGCTTTTAGAAATGCAGATATTGTGTCTATAGATTTAGGAGCTGTAAGACAAAGTGAAGCTCCTGCTAATAATAATGCCTCTCCAAACGGATTTTATGGTGAAGAAATTTGTGCAATTTCTAGATATGCTGGTTTAAGTGATAAAGTGTCTTCATTCGGAATTTACGAGTACAATTCTAAGTTAGACAACAACCACCAAACTGCAAATCTTATTGCTCAAATGATTTGGTATTTTATTGAAGGTGTGAATTATAGGGTAAAAGATTATCCGTTTTCGGGTAAAGAAAACTATCAAAAATTCACAGTAATGTTAGAAGATGACGACCCTTTAGTTTTTTATAAAAGTAACAAAACAGGTCGTTGGTGGATAGAGATAAATATTTTATCAGATAATAAATACAAAAGACATGCGTTAATACCATGTACATTTAAAGATTATACAGAGGCTACCAAACAAATTATACCAGAAAGGTGGTATAAGGCCATGCAAAAAATGATGTAACTAAATAATAATATAAATTTCAATACGTTAAAATGCAGATTCAACATTGTATTTTAGCAAAAAAAATAATAGGTTTACGAACTTTTAGTAAAGACAAAAATAAAATATGAAGAAAGCAGCAATATTTGCACTTTTAATAGCCGTTTTTTACAGTTGTGGTTCTAATGATAGAGGGGAATTAGTAGGAGTCAAGTCTAAAAAGAAGTGGTTTTCAGAGAAACCATTTGGTATGGTGTTAATTCCAGGAGGCTCATTTACAATGGGTAAGCAAGATGAGGACATTATTGGTACAATGAACTCACCAACAAAAACAGTAACTGTTAGGCCATATTTTATGGATGAAACAGAAATTACAAATAACGAATATAAAGAATTTGTTTTTTGGGTTAGAGATTCTGTAGTAAGAACAAAATTGGCCTATCAAGCAGAGTTTGCAGCTTTAGGTTCTGAGCCAGATCCTACAGGTAATAATAACAGAGCTACAGGTATTCAGTTATACAAGTTTAAAGATACAGTAGAAAACTCTACACCTTACCAAAGATATATGTATGAAAACTATTATCAGTTTGATACGATACAACCTTTGAATTGGGAAGAAGATTTAATCTGGAAGAAAGAAGAATATCCAGATATGGATTATGTAGAGGTTATGGATTCTCTATATATTAGTAGAGAGGATGCAGTAGATGGTGTAAGAACATTTAATACTAAATTTTTAAAGTACAAATACTCTTGGTTTGATAGAGATAATGCTGCAAGAAAAGGTGGTGATAGAAAAGATTTTGTGCAAACAGAAATTTTAAATATCTATCCAGATACAACAGTATGGGTTAAAGACTTTAATTATTCTTATAACGATCCAATGCACCAAGATTATTTTTCTCACCAATCTTATGGAGACTATCCTGTTGTGGGTGTAACTTGGGGGCAAGCCAATGCTTTCTGTAATTGGAGAACTAAGAAAAAGAACGATTATTTAAAGAATAAAAAGAATGCAGCTCAAGTGCCTGCATTTCGATTGCCAACAGAAGCTGAATGGGAATATGCAGCAAGAGGTGGTCTAGAATTTGCAACTTATCCTTGGGGTACAGGAAGTACAACTAGTGATAGAGGTTGTTTCTTAGCAAACTTTAAACCAGTTAGAGGTAATTACGCTGTAGATGGTGCTCTATATACAATGGAGGCTGAATCATACAATGCAAATGATTACGGTTTATACAACATGGCTGGTAATGTTTCAGAATGGACAAACACAGCATATAACTTATCATCTTACTACATGGCTTCAACTATGAACCCGAATGTAGAGGATAGAAAAAATAAAAGAAAAATTGTAAGAGGAGGTTCTTGGAAAGATGTAGCATATTATTTAGAAGTGGGGTCTAGAGATTATGAGTATGCAGATACAGCTAGAAGCTATATTGGCTTTAGAACCGTTCAAAATTACATTGGTACAACTAATAACTAAAACTTTAAAAAAAACAAGAAGAATCATGGCACAGTCAAGAACTTATAAGAAAACAATGAATTTCGTTTACGGAATGGGAGCAGCAGTTGTAATTATTGGAGCTCTATTTAAAATTCAACATATTTCAATTGGTCCTATTACAGGAGGTGTAATGCTTACTATTGGTTTATTAGTGGAAGCAGGTGTATTCGCCATTTCAGCTTTCGATACTCCAGAAGATGAATTCGATTGGTCCAAAGTATATCCTGAATTGGGTGAAGATAGTGTAACAGTAGAAGAAAAAGTAGGTGCAGAAGGTATGTTATCTCAAAAATTAGATAATTTATTGCACGAAGCTAAGATTGATGCTGAATTGATGCAAAATTTAGGTAGCAGCATGAAAAATTTTCAAGGAGCAGCAGAAGGTTTATCTGCAGCATCAGAAACAATTTCATCTACAAACAAATACAATGAGCAAGTCTCTATGGCAGCTGTTCAAATGGAAACATTAAATAATTTATACAAAGTTCAAGTAGAAAACTCTAGCAAGCAAACTGAATTAAATTCAGCAGTTGTAGAAAATACAGAAAGGTTAAAAGAGCAGATGGATTCTTTAGCGAAAAACCTATCTTCTTTAAACGGAGTTTATGGTAATATGTTATCTGCAATGTCAAGCAAATAATTAGTTCAATTTAAATATTAACAAAAAAACTAATTAAGATATGGCAGGAGGAAAAATGTCTGCAAGGCAGAAGATGATTAACTTAATGTACTTAGTATTTATTGCAATGTTAGCAATGAATATGAGTAAAGAGGTTTTATCAGCTTTTGGCTTCATGAACGAAAAATTAGTAGAGAATAATATCTCTACAATTGAGAAAAATCAAGAGGCTTATGCAAATTTAGATTTGAAAGCGTCAGAACAGAAAGAAAAGTTTGGACCGTTAAAAGTTCAAGCAGATAAAATTAAAACGTATTCAAATGATTTCTATGATTATCTAGCTGCATTAAAGTCTAAAATGTTGACTGAAATTGAAGATAAAGATGATTATGAAGCAATGGATAAAACAGACTGGTTAGATTCATATTTCTTTAAAGGAGATACATATACTGCAGAAGGTCAAGAGTTTTTAGATAGAATAAATGCTTACAGAACTAACGTAATTGACGTTTTGGGTAGTGATAGTAAATTTGTACCTGTCTTAAAGAAAAGATTTTCTACAGATCCAGTAATAGATTCTGAAACAGAAAAAGAAGTTCCGTTTTTAAAAGCAAGATATGAAGGTTTTCCAATGGTGGCCTCATTAACGAACTTTACACAAATGCAAGCAGATATCAGAAACACAGAATCTGATATTGTTACAGATCTTTTAGGGGGTAAATTAGAAGAAGCTTTATCACTAAACAATTATACAGGAATTGTACGTTTAAATAAAAGTGCATATTTCGCAGGCGAGAAAGTTACAGGTGAAGTTGTTTTAGGTAGATATGACGCCTCTTTAGTACCAGATAAAGTTATTTTAAATGGTAAAGATGCAACTGATGCTGTGCAAAACGGACAAGTAATTTTAAATATGCCAGCAGGTAATGTTGGTGAGAAAACAATAAAAGGTACTATTTTTTTTAGAGAAAATGGAGAGGAAGTTCCAGTACCATTTGAAAGTAAATATTCTGTAATTGCAGAGCCAAGTTCTGCAGTAGTATCTGCAGATAAAATGAATGTAGTATATAGAGGTTTAGATAACCCTATATCAGTATCATTACCAGGTGTAGGAGCTAACAATTTAAAAGTTTCTGCAACAGGTGGTAAATTAACAAAAGCAGGAGCAGGTTATGTGGTTAGACCTGGTAGTGGAAATATTGCTACTATAAACGTAAGTGCTAAATTAAGTAGTGGTAAAACTGTAAACTCTAAAGCAACATTTAGAATTAAAGATGTACCAGCAGCACAAGGTTCTGTTCGTAATCAATTTGGTACTGTAAGAATGCCAAAATCAGGGTTAAACAATTCACCAATAAGTGCTGGTTTACCAGATTTTGAATTCGATTTAAAAATTCAAGTACAGAGCTTTAAAATTAAAGTTCCTGGTGAATTAACTATTATAGTTAAGGGTACAAAATTAAGTGCAGCTGCTAAAAAGGTATTATCAAAAGCAAGAAGAGGAGATATCATCAATATTTACGATATAAAGGCAACCTATAATGGTACTCCGTTTAAAAAAGTATTGCCAGTTAATATAGAGCTGACTAATTAGAAAAATATAAATTATGGTTAGAAATTGCATACTAGTATTTCTTTTCTGTCTTTCAGCAAGTTTTGTAAACGCACAAGCTAATGTGTTAAATGCAAAATCTGCTGGTGAAATAGGAAAAAGAAGTACAGAAAGATTAGAGGCAGATAATGATGGCCCAATACCTTATGGGTATGTAGATGATAGAGATATCATGTGGTCTAAAGTGGTTTGGGAATTTGTAGATTTAAATCAAAAGATAAACTTACCTTATTATTTTCCAATAGATACAACAAGTATTTCTTCAGATAGAAGATCATTGTTCGATACTTTAATTAAAGGTATCAGACAAGGTAAAATTAAAGAAGCCTACACAGATTCTTTCTTCACTTCTAAAATTACTCAAGACGAAATTGAAACTCGTTTGGTAAATATTAGAGATGAAAATGGTTATGTAGACACTTTTAACCTTCAAACAGAAGACGTTGCTGGTTACATGCTAAAAGGTATGTGGTATTTTGATAAGCGTCAAGGAGAAATGAAATATCGTTTATTGGCTTTGGCACCTATGGGTAAAGATGTACAAACTTTAGGAGTAGAGAATATAGAAGACGATAATCTATACGAGTTATTCTGGATTTTCTTTCCAGATGCAAGAGAGGTATTGCACGATTCTAAGGTTTTCAATCCTATGAATGCAGCACAACCAATTTCTTATGATCACCTTTTAAATGCAAGACGATTTAACTCAGTAATTGTTAGAGAAGAAAATATTTATGGTAATCGAGCCATAGAAGATTATATTCGAGGCAATTCTTTATTTCAATTGTTAGAAGCTAATAAGATTAAAGAAGACATCAGAAATCGAGAAATAGACATGTGGAACTACTAAAGTACACTGGTTAAAATATTAAAAACGTTTGCGAAAGCAAGCGTTTTTTATTTGAAACCATTTCCTGCTTTTCGCACTCGCTTTTTTTCGTACCTCAAAAAGAGCTCAAACAATTGCTGCAATCAGGGCTAAACTAATTTAAAAGCGTTAGTTAGGCTTTCAATTAAAACAAAACTTAACTACTTTTACAGCGTGAAATTAGATTACATAATAGTTGGTTTGGGTTTGGCTGGTTTAGCGTTTGCAGAGCAGCTAATAAAGGCTAATAAAAGCTTTACAGTCTTTGAAGATAGTTCTCAAACATCGTCTTTGGTAGCTGGTGGAGTCTACAATCCTGTAATTCTAAAAAGATTTACTCCAGTTTGGAATGCAAAACAGCAATTAGAGCTAGCATTGCCTTTTTACGAATCCTTAGAAGAGAAATTCCAAACAACTTTCGATTATAAATTTCAAACAAAGAAAGTATTTAAATCTATAGAAGATCAAAACAATTGGTTTACGGCTTTAGATAATCCAAAATTGGTAGAGTTTTTAGAACCTAATTTAGATCATGAGCAAAAGCAAGGTGTGATTTCAATTTTTGGGTTTGGTAATGTGAAACAAACAGGTAGAATTGACACTAAAAAACTTGTAGATACCTATAGAGCTTATCTAGAAAAAAGAGATATGATCAGGTTTGAGCAATTCAAACATCAACAAATAAAATTCCATTCAAACCAAGTGCAATATCAAGATATAGATGCAAGTACCATTGTTTTCTGCGAAGGTTTTGGTATGAGAGAAAATATATTTTTTAACTATTTACCCTTGAATGAAGTAAAAGGTGAGTTAATTACAATTCATGCCCCAAATTTAAAGATTGATTTTCAGTTAAAATCAACCTTATTTGTGCTTCCTTTAGGAGAAGATAACTACAAAGTAGGAGCAACTTTTAACTGGTCAGATAAAACATCTAAACCATCTAAAGAAGGTAGAGAAGAGTTAATTGAAAAGCTAAACAAAGTAATTGATGTTCCATATACCATACTTTCACAAACTGCAGGTATTAGACCAACTATAAAAGATAGAAGACCTTTGGTTGGCAGGCAACCAGCTTTTCCTAATTTGGCAATTTTAAATGGTTTGGGTACAAGAGGTGTAATGATTGCACCAACCATGGCAGATGCGCTTTTTAATTATCTAGAAAAAGGAAAAGAACTAGATCCAGAAATAGATATTAAACGTTTTGAGTAGTAATTATTCTAGTTTTTCTGATGTGTTTTTTGCTGCATTTGCATCATAACTTACAAACATATTTATCCATAGAATTCTAGATAACCGTAAATTTAAAGGTGCAGTAATTATAAGCGCACCTAAAACAGTCAAAAAAGAGTTTAATAAATCTAATTGAAAACCAAGTTTTGCAATTAAAAATACAGTAACAGAAATGGCTACTGTAATTCCATAATTTATATACATAGCACCATAAAAGAAAGAAGGCTCTATCATATATTTTAAATTACAATGAGAACAAGTATCGTGAATTTGAGTAATTTTTGTAGGATTGAAGGTAATACCATGCGCAAAGAAATCTCCTTCATGACATTTGGGGCACTTTCCGTTTGCAATACTATAGATTTTTGTTCCTTTTTTAAACATCATAACTTTAAAATTTCTCTACTTTTGCCAAAGGTAAAATTTTTACCACTTTTATTTAGTAACAATTATCACATTTCATGTTAAACGTACACAACTTAACTGTTTCTTTTATGGGAACAGACCTATTTTCTGGTATCACTTTTAAATTAAATAAAGGAGATAGAATTGGTTTAATAGGTAAAAATGGTGCAGGTAAATCTACATTACTAAAAGTACTTTCTAAAGATATCGAAAGTAGTGGAGGTACAATGGCTTTTGACAAAGATGTACAAATTGGTTTTTTAAGACAAGACATAGATTTTGTAGAAGGAAGAACAATTTTAGAAGAAGCCTATCAGGCTTTTGAAGAAATAAAAAAAATAGAAGCTGAGTTAGAAGAAATAAACAATCAGCTTACTACAAGAACTGATTATGAAAGTGATTCTTACACACAATTAATTCAAGATCTTACAGACAAACAAGAACGTTATGAACTTCTTGGAGGTTATAATTATCAAGGAGATACAGAAAAAATATTACAAGGTTTAGGTTTTCAGAGAGAGGATTTTAATAAGCTTACAGATACCTTTTCTGGTGGATGGAGAATGAGAATTGAACTTGCAAAATTGTTATTACAAAATAATGATATTCTGTTGTTAGATGAGCCAACTAACCACTTAGATATAGAATCTATTATATGGCTAGAGAACTTTTTAAAGGGCTATTCAGGTGCAATTGTTTTGGTTTCTCACGATAAAATGTTTTTGGATAATGTTACTAACAGAACTATAGAAATTTCTTTAGGGCAGATTTACGATTATAAAAAACCTTATTCTCAGTTCTTAGAATTAAGAGGAGAAATCAAAGAAAAACAACTGCAAGCGCAAAAGAATCAAGAAAAAGAAATTAAGCAGAAACAACAATTAATAGATAAATTTAAAGCAAAAGCAAGTAAAGCTTCTATGGCTCAATCTTTAATGAAACAATTAGACAAAGTAGAGTTGATAGAAGTAGATCAAGATGATAATCAAGCCATGAATGTGCGTTTTGCAATTTCTAGAGAACCAGGTAAAATTATTGTTGAAGCAGAAAATTTGTCTAAAAGTTATGGAGATAAGCATGTTCTAGAAGGTGTTGATTTATTGATAGAAAGAAATAGTAAAATTGCTTTTGTTGGTCAAAATGGACAAGGAAAATCAACTTTAGCAAAAATGATGGTTGGCGAAATTCCATTTGAAGGGCATTTAAAATTAGGGCATAATGTAGAAGTAGGTTATTTTGCTCAGAATCAATCTGAATATTTACCACCAGAAAAAACAGTATTGGAAATTATGGAAGATGCTGCTACAGACTCCAACAGAATGCGTGTTAGAGATATGTTAGGTTCTTTCTTATTTGGTGGAGATGCAGTAGATAAAAAAGCCAAAGTGCTTTCTGGAGGTGAAAGAAACAGATTAGCTTTATGTAAATTATTATTACAACCTTTTAATGTTTTAATAATGGATGAGCCAACAAACCATTTAGATATTGCCTCTAAAACTGTTTTAAAAGAAGCGTTGAATAACTTTAATGGTACTTTAATTGTAGTTTCTCATGACAGAGAATTTTTACAAGGCTTAACCTCTACTGTTTACGGATTTAGAGATAAAGAGATCAAAGAATATTTAGGTGATATTGATTATTTCTTAGAGCAACACAAAATGGAAAGTTTACGTGAAGCAGAAAAGAAAACTGTTGTAAAAGTAGAAAAAGATACTACTAAAAAAGAAGCGCATCAATTATCTAGAGAGCAAGAAAAAGAGTTGAAAAAACTAAATAATAAGCTGTCTAAAATTGAAACTGAAATCGCAGATTTAGAAACAGAGATTGAAAAGATAGATTTAGAGCTTGCTAGTAATTATGATGAAGTTTCTGCAAGACCTAACTTCTTTAAAAACTACAAAGCAAAAAAGGCAAAAGTAGATACCTTAATGGAAGATTGGGAAAAAGTAGAAGAGCAAATCTCTAATTTTTCTTAATTGTAAAGTTTACTTCATCTTTGGAAATTAATTTTTATGGACTTTAATAAACCCTATATTTCCGAGAATCATAAAATAGAGCTACCTATTTTAACACAGAAAAATGTGGCGCTTTATATAAAAAGAGAAGATGAAATTCATCCTTTTGTATCAGGTAATAAATTCAGAAAATTAAAATACAACTTAGCCGAAGCTAAAAAGCAAAATAAAGCTACATTATTAACTTTTGGAGGCGCATTTTCAAATCATATAGTAGCAACAGCTGTTGCTGGTAATCTCAATGGTTTTAAAACTATTGGTATTATTAGAGGTGAAGAATTGGCTAATGATTTAGAAAAAACACTAGCTGAAAATGCTACTTTAAGAGAGGCTCATCTAAATGGAATGACTTTTAGATTTATTTCTAGAGCTGATTATAGAAATAAAGAACAAACAAATTTTATAGCAGATTTAAGTAAAGAATTTGGCGATTTTTATTTGATTCCTGAAGGAGGTACAAACCAACTGGCTATAAAAGGTTGTGAAGAAATTTTAACAAATCAAGACGCAATTTTCGATTATATTTGTTTGGCTGTTGGAACTGGAGGTACTATTTCTGGAGTTATAAATTCATTGCAAGATCATCAAAAATGTTTGGGATTTCCTGCTTTAAAAGGAATTTTTTTAGAAGAGGAAATCAAAAAATATGTAAAATCAGAAGAGAATTGGAGTTTACAAACCGATTATCATTTTGGAGGTTATGCAAAATATAATGATGATTTAATTCGTTTTATAAACACCTTTAAAAACCAAACAGATATTTTATTAGACCCTGTTTATACAGCAAAAATGGTTTACGGTGTTTTAGATTTAATAGGTAAAAATCATTTTCCAGTTAAAACTAAAATACTTGCAATTCATACAGGAGGTTTACAAGGTATTGTTGGTTTCAATAAAAAGTTAGCAGCAAAAAATCAATCTTTAATACAACAATAATGCGCATTCGGTTTGTACTGTTTTTATCAATTATATTTCTTTTACAAAGCTGTGGGTCAAAAAGAAAAATTGTAAATAAAAAAAATCCTGGAGTAGTAATTATTGAGCCAGAGCCTGTAGAACTGCCTTCTGTTAATCAAAAAGAAATCGTTAAAAAATTAGAAAAGAGAAATCCTAATTTAAACAAATACACATTAGCTTATATTAAAAAGTATGCCCCTATTGCAGTTAAAGAAATGCACGAATATAAAATACCTGCAAGTATAACACTAGCTCAAGGAATTTTAGAATCTGGTAAGGGTAGGAGTGAGTTGGCTTTGAAATCTAACAATCATTTTGGCATTAAATGTCATACAGGTTGGGAAGGTGAAAGAGTGTATCATGATGATGATGAGAAAGGTGAGTGTTTTAGAAAATACTTATATCCAGAAACTTCGTACAATGATCATTCGTTATTTTTAACCAGAAGAAAACGTTATGCATTTTTATTTGATTATAATATTAAAGATTATAAAAAATGGGCTTATGGTTTAAGAAAAGCAGGTTATGCAACAGATAAAAAGTACCCAGTTAAACTTTTAAAATTGATAAAAGATTATCATTTGTATGAGTTTGATAAAATCAAAAAAGGTAAGTATACCAAAGAAATAAAAAAGCTAAATGATGGCGAAACGTTTACAAAACCTATTGTAATAGAAAAGAAATCATCCAATATTCATGAAGTTAAAAAAGGTGAAACTTTATATTCAATCAGTAGAAAGTACGGAATTTCTGTTCAATTGCTAAAAAAAATAAATAATTTATCTAGCAATACCATAGCTATAGGACAGCAATTAATTATTAAAAGATAAAAAAATCAAAGTTGAATTATGCCAATTATTAAAGCTGTAAGAGGATTTACACCACAAATTCCTGAAGATTGTTTTGTGGCTGAAAATGCCACAATTTTAGGTGAAGTTTCTTTAGGTAAAGAATGTTCTGTTTGGTACAATGCTGTAATTAGAGGAGATGTGCATTATATTAAAATAGGGAATAAGGTGAATATTCAAGATGGTGCAGTCATACATGCAACGTATCAAAAATCGCCAACTACAATAGGTAATAATGTTTCTGTAGGTCATAATGCAATTGTTCATGGTTGTACAATTCATGACAATGTTTTGGTAGGTATGGGTTCTATTATTATGGATGATTGTATTGTAGAATCTAATTCAATTATAGCTGCAGGTGCTGTTGTAACCAAAAATACTAGAGTAGAAATTGGTAGTATTTATGCAGGTGTTCCTGCTAAAAAAGTTAAGGATATTTCTAAAGAATTAATTTCTGGAGAAATTGATAGAATTGCCAATAACTATGTAAAATATTCAAGTTGGTTTAAAGAATAAAAAACCCGATTTCCTATTCGAAATCGGGCATCAATTCAACTAATCAACCAAAACTAGTTTTCTATCTCTCTCTTCTGTTTTCCATTCTTTTTTTCATTCTTTTTCGTTTCATCATCTTTTTTCCTTTTTGTTTTCTCTCTTCATTCATTTTTTCAAACTTCTCAAACTGCTCTGCTTTTAAAATATCCTTCATTTTATTTTTGAATTCAATTTTAGCTTCTAATTGCTGACTTCTCATTGCAAAAAGTTCATCTGCAGATGGCTTTTTATCTTCATCACGTAAAGCTTTTCTTTTTTCCATTGCAGCTTTTCTTTCTGCTGCTTGGTTCATTAATAATGGTTTAATTTCATCTTGTTGCTTTTCTGATAAATCTAAATCTAAAGTCATTTTTTTAACTGCTAATTCAGTACGTTGTTCAACAGAAAAATTAGGTCTTTTATCTTTTCTTTTTTTCTGTGCTTGAGTAGTAAAAGTAAATCCGAATACTAAAACTAAAATGCTTGCTATTTTTTTCATAATTATAATTTGTTTAATGTTTTATTTATACTTCTTTGACCTTAGAAATTAGAAAAGGTTTAAATTTGTTTTCTGTTTAACAAGTATTTAACAATATTGAGAATGAAGAAATTACTGTGCATTTTATTATTTCTACCATCAATAATAATGGCTCAAGACATTGCGTCTGATAGCGTTTTTGTAGATTTAAGTAACCCAAGAGCTACACTAAATACACACTTAAATTTTTTACAGGATGATAATTATCAACCTAAGAAATCTGCAAAAACTATTAGAGGTTTAGAGCAGAAAAAAGCAGTAAGGAAGGCCATTAAAATAAAGCAGGTTTTAGATGGTAAAGGTCTTTATATTGATTTAAATTCAATACCAACAGACGAAGATTATAAAGATTCTGTAGGTATTAATGCATATTCTAAGTATATCATTTTTCCAAACAGATTGCCAGAAATTTATTTAGAAAAAAAAGGGAACAATTGGTATTATTCAGAAGAAACTGTACTGAAAATCGATGCAATCTACAACAATGTTTTTCCTTGGTATATAAATTGGTTGCAAGAAATAGTGCCTGAATATGGCCATAAAGGATTTTTTGGTATCGAAATTTGGCAATTAGTTGCGCTATTAATTTTACTGAGTTTAGTAATTCTATTGTATTATTTCTTTAGAAAAATTGCCTTTTGGTTATTAAAGAAAATTCAACATTATATTACTAAAAGTAATGCTGATTTAGAAGTAGATAAGGTGCTAAAAAAATTGGCACACCCAATTAGCTTGTTGCTTTCTATTAATTTGATAGATGTAGTTTTTCCTTCTTTACAATTCACTTTAGAAGTAAATAGATGGGTTTTTCTTGGATTGAGTATCGTTGAAACTGTTTTTTGGATTTACGTTTTCTTAAAGCTGATTAAAGTAGTGATGAAAATTTATGCTGAGTTTACAGAAAATACACACAGCAGGTTAGATGATCAATTAGTGCCAATTCTAAATAACTTTTTTACAGGTTTAGTACTTGTTTTAGGGTTCTTTAGATTATTAACCATATTTGGTGTAGATACTACAACGTTAATAGCAGGTGCTACAATTGGTGGTTTGGCTTTTGCTTTAGCATCGCAAGACACTGTTAAGAATTTGATTGGAACCATAATGATTTTCTTAGATAAACCCTTTCATATAGACGATTGGATAGAAGCAGGTGAAGTTGTAGGAACTGTTGAAAGAGTAGGATTTAGGTCTACTAGAGTTAGAGCTGCAGATACTTCAATTTATCAAATACCAAATAGTAAACTTTCTGAAATTGTAATCAATAATAAGGGCTTACGTTTATACAGAAGGTATAATACCAATCTTGGTTTAAGGTATGATACTCCACCAGAATTAATAGAGGCTTTTGTAAATGGTGTTCGCCAAATAATTATAGAACATCCAGAAACCAGATCTGATTCTTACAATGTAGAGTTTACAGGTTTTGGAGATTCTGCTTTATTAATAATGGTAAACGTATATTTTAAAAGTTTAGCATGGAGCGAAGAACAAACTTCTAAACATAGGCTGCATATTGCTATTATAAAATTAGCGGCTGCTTTGGGTGTAGAGTTTGCATTCCCATCTACAACTGTAACTATAGAGCAATTTCCAGATAAAAGTAATTTATCACCTAAATACAATACCAGTAAAGAAAGTATTAATGCTACAATACAAAATATTCTTACTGAGTTTAAAAATGATGTTCCACCAGAAAACACACCAGAAAGTTAATGAAGAATTTATTTAAAATAATTTTACGTCTTTTAGGGTTGCTAATTATTGCATTGGTTGTTTTTTATTTTTGGGCATCATCACCCAGTTTAGAGGAAAGTGAGTATTCAAGTATAACTCATAATTCGAGTATGGCAACAGGTGAAAATGATTCCGTTTTTAGCATAGCAACTTATAATATTGGTTATTTAAGTGGAATGACGAATAACAGACCTGTACCAAAGCCAAAAAGTTTATTTAAGGCCAATTTACAAAAGGTAAAAAAAGAAACACAGGCTGTAAATCCAGATATTATTGCTTTTCAAGAAATTGATTATAACGCATCACGCTCTTATCATATAAATCAGGAAGAAGAAGTTGCAAGTTTAGGCTACAATTACAGTGCAAGAACTGTAAATTGGGATGAAAACTATTTACCTTTTCCTTATTGGCCAATTAGTATGCATTTTGGTAAAGTAATTTCTGGGCAATCTATTCTAAGTAAATATCCTTTAGCAAATCAAGAAAGAGTGGTACTTTCTAGAGTAGAAGATTCTCCTTTTTATAGAGATGCTTTTTATTTAGAAAGGTTGGCTCAAATTGTAAAAGCCAATATTAATGGTAAAGAAATTGTAATTATAAATATTCATTTAGAAGCTTTTGATAAACCAACAAGAGCAAAACAATTTCAAGAAGTAGAGGCTATTTTTAATAAATACAAAAACGATTATCCAACTCTACTTTTAGGTGATTTTAACGCTAGAGCTAGAGATAAGTCATCTGTAGTACAAACGTTTTTTAAGGATGATAACATAGGAAATGCGGCTTTTAATTATGATGCAATTGCCAATACTTTTGATACAAAAGATCCTTATGAAAGAATTGATTACATTTTTTACACAAAAGAAACTATAGAATATGTTTCAGGTCGTGTATTGAATGAATATGAACAGGCTTCAGATCACCTACCAGTTTTTATGAAGTTTAAGTTAAAATAAATGTGAATTATTGCTCTTTAAAATTTTTATAGAGCTGTTGAATGGAATCTTCAATTTCAATTAAACCAAACATAAAAGTATTTCTTAAAAGACTTAGTTCTTTATCATCTACTTTAATTTGAATATTAGATTTAGTGGTATCTATCAACTCAGAAAATTTAGATAAATCTTCTTCCGTAACTTTTTCTTTTTTAGAAAAAGACTCAATTATTTCGCAAGCTTTTTCAGTTACTTTTTCAGAATTTTTTTCGATTCCTGCTTCACCATTTGTAATATTAGAGTTCGATTTGTCTGCAACTCTTTGAATTATAGTAATAGAATTATACAACCTTTCTGTACTTTCTATGAGCTGCAAAATAGATTTTTTATCATTAAAAGTAATTGACTCTGCAGTGTTTTTAGCTTGATTTATATTTGTGCTAAAGTTGTTATTTACCTTAGTGGTTTTCTCATTTTTTTCATCTCTGGTATTACCAAATTCAATTCTAAAACGATCGCAAGTATTTTTTAAAGCTTTACGAATGTATCTAATTGTTCTGTTTTCTGAGGTGTCTGGCCAAACGATTAGCGAAATTAAAATTCCGACTGTTACACCAAATCCTATAGAAAGTAATCTGTTTAAGGCCAAATCGTAAGCATCACCTTCAGAACCCAAGGCTAATGCAACTGCAGCGACAACCCCATACCTCCATTCAGGTCTAAAACTTGCAATTCCGTTAATGATAAAAAGCGAAAGAAGTAAAGATAGAATTACACCCAACTCCCAAGGAATTAAGGCTACAAAAACAAAACCAATTATGATACCTACAATTGTAGAAAGAATTCTACCTTTTGCCTGCTGAAAGGTATTGCCAATACTTGGCTCGATTACTAAAATAGCAGATAAAACTCCAACAAAACGTTCAGAAATGCCCAAAAGAACCATTAAATAATAGCAAATAGCGCCAGCTAAAGCAGATTGAATTGCCAATCGAAAAGCATCTTTTGCTTCCCCTTTACTTATGTCTTTTATAAAATTAATATTCATTTTTAAGACTGTATACTTTTAGTTTTGAGAATTTTATCAATCAAAATTATGGGTAATATTGCTACTTTAAAACAATGGTTTGCATCGCTTTTGCCTCAATTATTGAACTATAATTATCATTTTCTATATTCAAAGAAATTTCAAATGAATCTTCGTTATTGTTGTAAACTACAAGTACTAAACTGCCATCTTTATTCTTAGCAGTAGTGTAAATAACACCATCAATTTTTGAACTTTTTGCATCAATTCTAACTGCATTAGGCCTAATAAATTTACTAAAATGGCCCAATAAATAATATAAAGGAGTGTATATGACTTCGTCTGTATTTGGATTTATCAGAACAGGAGCGCTATTAAAATTGTCATAAGGATTTGGTTTGCCTTCATTACTTAAAATCATGCACCATTCAATATAGCCTTGTGTACCATGATTTAAATCTGTAATAATATCATAGGCATAAGTTTCAAAAGGAATAAATTTACCTGCATAATCTGTGCTTTCTCTCCAATACTGGCCAATAGGATCTTTAACATCTAAATCAATACTAGATTCGGTATGAATCATGGCTTTTTTAGGCCAGTTTTTATGCAGTTTGTCTAGTTCATGAGCATAATAGTTATTTGCTTTCAACTCAGAATTGGCATACCAATGAAACCCAGTTCCCCAAGCATATTTATTCGCTTCAGCATCATTATAGATGGTGTTTGCATAATTATTCATCACAGATTTGTTATGGTCGTAGATTATAATTTTAACGCCTTCATTTAGATTAGAAGTATTTAAATGACCATCTTTTACAAATTGAGGGCCTAAATGATTTTTTAAAAAATCTCTACCTTGTTCTGGTGTAAAACCATTACTATCCCATCTAGCATCATGATAATGAAGTGGTTCATTTTGTGGAGTTAAACCCCAAATATCAATTCCCTCTTCTTTATAGGCGCTTACATATTTAGACAAATATTCTGCCCAAATAGGATAGTATTTTGGGAGTAAACTACCATTTGTCATTGGGCTAGTTTCATTACTTTTCATCCAAGAAGGAGGGCTCCAGGGTGAAGCAATCAATTTAAAATCTGCACCTTCAACATCTAAAGCCTCTTTAATCATTGGTATTAAATCATAACTAGGCTCTTCTAGAACAATGTTTTTTACTTGATTGTTTTCGTTTCCTGTGAATCCTTTTAAATCTTCGTGAATACTAAGTGTTGATAAACTCAAATCGTTTTCCTCTACATACGTATAGTGATTGTTGGAATAGTCGCTACTATTTATATGAGTTCTGGTTAATGAAAAGCCAACGCCCTTTGTTGGGCTAAAAAGTTTGTTTAATACATCTTTACGAAGATCTGCAGGAATTGTTGCCAAATTCCAAGCTGAAGATTCTGTAAATGATGCTCCAAATCCATAATATTTTTGAAATTCAACTTCAGGATGAATTGAAATATTAACTTTTTTTGAGGCTTTTTTATCTTCTGAATTATTAGCTGTTGTGACTAATTTTAGGTTATCACCAGAAAAAGAAGTTTGGTAAACTTCTAGTTTGTATTTCTTAGACTCTTTTTGCGGTTTACAACTACCAATTAAAAGGAAACTAAATAAAATTAATGATTTTACTATGTATTGGTTGATACTTTTTACTGGCATTGTATTTCTAATTTATGCTATTTCTCCTCTATGTGGTTTTAAGGCATCTCTATACGTTTTCATGTCTTTTTCATCAACAATTATGTAGGCAGAAACCAACATAGGATTGTTTTCTTTGATGTCAATTTCATGAAACGCTAGTTTTTCTAAAACAGCAAATTCTTTTAAATGTATAGTATGATGTTTTGCAGTTTCTTTTGCATCAGAGCCTCTAAAATCCCACAATAATTTAATTTTTCTATCCATTTTATTTAATGATTGATGAAGATAAATAAATTTCCTTCTGTAAAGGAAATACTAAGTTCATTTTTAACAGCTTTATTTCTAGTGCCTATTCTTTCTCCAAAAGTCAAGTTTTCGTTTTTTAAAGGATATTGCAATCCTTGAGTGGAAATTTGCTTTGCTTCAGGAAAAGGTATTAGTGAAACAATTTTTTCTTTGCAGTTTTTAATTGATGTAACCTTATCAGCTAAAAAATACATGCTATAATTATCAAAAAAGGTAAGTTTTAATTTGTGTTGCCATTGAATAGTTGTGTGTAAATTACCCAAAAAATGATCTTGTTCTGCACCACTTGCACCAAAAACATCAATATGATAAAATCCTTTATCAAATAGAATTTGAAGTATTTTATCAAAATCTGTAAAATCTTGATCTGGAGTTTCTATGAATTCTATTTCTTTTGGAAAATTGGTTAAAGAATCAAAATCGCCAGTGACAAAATTAGGAGAAACGTTGTTTTCTTCTAAATATTTGTAAGCACCATCAGTAGCGCAAATGAGTTTATACTTATCTAAATTTGGTAATTTCTTTGGTTTATCACCATTTAATAATAAGAAAACTTTGTCTTTTTTCATTTACACAAAAATACAAACAAAAAAAACATCAACTCTAATACAGAGTTGATGTTTTTAAAAGCAAATAATGTGAATAATTAGCTTTTTTTAGAAATCAAAATAATAGAAAAAAGTTTCCCAATTAGAAAGATTACTAAACCAAAAGTGGGGGACAATAAGCCAACTTTAAGACCGCCAGCCAAAACTTGTGAAGAAATATCTGCTGCTTGTGAAATGGCTTCTAAGGCACCTAGCATTCCAATAATAAAACCTAAAACTCCAAACACAAAAGAAAATAAACTAAGTTCTTTTAATAAATTTCTAGTTTTTTCAGAATTGTCTTTTAATCCTTTTACAAATAAAACAATAATTGCAATTAATAGTAGTAATAAAGGAACCATAAATATTGGTCCACCTTCCATAATAAAGTTCATAATGTATCTTTTTTAATTATAGTGTAAATGTATCTTTAAATAGTAGTTTGTAATTTTATTTGCGACGAACTTCTAAATTTCAACTGCTTTTAACCTAAATGTTAGTCTTAGTACTATTTTACACAAAACAAGTAGAATCGACTATTAAAACTGTAATTCGTCTCTAGTTTACTTTTGCAAGATAAAAAAAACCTTATTTTGTAGTATGAATAAAAATGTACTTCATAAAATAAAAAAAGTGCCTTTACACCTCTTGTTTTGGGTAGGTATTTGGTTTTTCTTTTTTACTTTTTTTAGTGTAGGTTCTGCCAATAAGAGTTTTATTTTTTGGTTTTCTACCATTTTAAGTGCAGTATCCATTGTAGCTTCTTACAGTTTTATGTATCAAATTATTCCAGATTATTTAATACAAAAAAAGTACAGCAAGTTTGCTTTATATACCATTTATGCTTTTTTATTTAGCATGAGTGTGGTTTTAATGACTATGGTTTTTGGTTTTGTGTTTTTCTATAATTTAGATTATCAAACAATGCCAAGTTTAACCAAAAACCCTAGTGTTATTTTAGTTTGTGTGTTCTTTATTGTGGCTATTATGAGTAGTTATAAAGTAGTAAAATATAATCTAAAAACTATTGATGATAAACGAGTTTTAGAAACCAAAATTTTAAAAACAGAACTGCAATTAAAAGAGCAAGAATTAAGGTTTTTAAAAATGCAAATTCATCCTCATTTTTTATTCAATACTTTGAATACTATTTACGGTTTTGCCTTAAAAAAATCTGAACATACTTCAGAAATGATACTTAAGCTTTCTAATTTATTAGATTATATTTTATATCAAATAGAAGAGCCTTTTGTATCTTTAAATGACGAAATAAAACACATTAATAATTACATCTCTTTAGAAAAACTGCGCTTTCAGGATGGTTTAGACGTGGATTTTGTTGCTGAAGGTATTAATGATGATATAGAAATTCCACCTATGCTATTTTTGCCTTTTGTAGAAAATGCTTTTAAACATGGACATCAAATAAACAACGTTTTAAAAGTTAAAATTCATTTAGAGCTAGTAGAGCATAGTTTGATTTTTAAAATGATCAATTCTACCAACTTTAAGAGCCAAACAAAAGAAGGTATTGGCCTGGTTAATATAAAAAAGCGATTAGAAATGATTTATAATGATACTTTTGATTTAAATATTAAGAGTAACTCAGATTTGTATTCAGTTCAATTGTCAATCCCAATAAAAAAGCATGAATAAGTACAGTTGTGTTATTGTAGATGATGAGCCAATGGCTAGAGAAATTTTAGAATCCTATATTCTAAAAACACCTTTTTTAGTCTTGAAAAAGGTATGTAAAAATGCATCAGAAGCTATTTTGTTCATGCAGTCTAATACAGTTGATCTTTATTTTTTAGACATAAACATGCCAGAAATAAGTGGTTTGAGTTTGGCAAAAATCATTAAAAACAACTCAAAAATTATTTTTACAACGGCTTATAGAGATTATGCTGTGGAAGGTTTTAATTTAAATATTGTAGATTATTTGTTAAAACCATTCTCTTTTGATCGATTTTTAGAAGCCGTAGAAAAAGCGACAAGTGTTGAAGATAAAGTTGAGGTGAAACATGATTTTATGTTCGTAAGGTCAGATCGAAAAATGATAAAGATAGATTTCAATTCTATCTTATATATAGAAAGCTTAAGTGATTACCTTAGAATTTACTTGGAAGATAAAACTGTGGTTTGTAGAGAAACCATAAGCGGATTTGAAGAAAAATTACCAAAACAACTGTTTATTAGAACTCATAGATCTTTTATAGCAGCAATAAAAAAGATAAATTCTTACACAAATGAGTTCTTAGAAATTAAAGATAAAGCTGTGCCTATTAGTAGAAGTTATAAAGAATCGGTTTTAGATAAATTAGCAGAATTATAGTTATAGGTTTATATTTGTAGTAAATTTTTATACTTTGAATACAGATCAGTTTTTAGTAAAATCAGACATAAATTTAATAGAAAACACAAAGTTTACTTGGAAAACTCCAAGTAACATTGCATTGGTTAAATATTGGGGTAAGAGCAATCCTCAAATACCAAAAAACGCTTCTATTAGCTTTACTTTAAATAACTGCCATACAATAACCACTATTGAGTTTGAGAAGATAGAAAAAACCACTGAGGTTACTTTTGATTTGTTTTTTGAAGGTAAAAAGAAAGAAGAATTTAAGCCTAAAATTGCAGAGTTTTTTAAACGAATACAAGACTATTGTCCTTACATTTTTAATTATAAAATGACGATAAATTCAGAAAACTCATTTCCTCATTCCAGTGGAATTGCTTCTTCAGCAAGTGGATTAAGTGCAATTGCAATGTGCTTAATGAGCTTAGAAAATGAATTGGTACAAGATTTATCTCAAGATTTCATAAATAAAAAAGCATCTTTTTTGGCTAGGCTAGGTTCTGGAAGTGCAAGTAGAAGTATAGAAGGGCCTTTAGTTGTTTGGGGAGAACATCCTGCAATTGTAGAAAGTTCAGATTTGTATGGTGTGCAATTTCCTTTTAAAGTAGATCCTATTTTTCAAAATTACCAAGATGTAATTTTACTGGTAGATAAAGGTGAAAAACAAGTTTCGAGTACTGTTGGGCATAACTTAATGCACAATCATCCTTATGCAACAAATAGGTTTCAACAAGCGAATGACAATCTTGGAAAAATTACTACCATTTTACAAGAAGGTAAAATTAAAGAATTTATTCATTTGGTAGAAAGTGAGGCGCTTACACTACATGCAATGATGCTTACAAGTTCTCCTTATTTTATTTTGATGAAACCAAATACGCTAGAGATCATTAACAGCATCTGGGAGTACAGAAATAATACCAATAGTAATATTTGTTTTACTCTAGATGCAGGTGCAAACGTACATGTGTTGTTTCCTGAAAATGAGAAAGATGAAGTGCTACAATTCATTGATAAAGAGTTGTCTAAGTACTGTCAGAAAAATCATTATATTTGTGATACAGTAGGTTTAGGCGCTACAAAAATGTAACTTACTTGCTGTTAATAAGCCCTTTATGAATTTCAAAATAATATCACCTTTACTTTTTTTACTTTTTATTTCTTTTGCATCTCAAGCTCAAAGCAAGGTTTATTTTGATGCCAATTGGAATGTAGTTACCAAAGAAAAAGCGGTTTATTACAGAACAATTGCTACAGAAAAATCTAAAAAGCAATGGATTATAGACTACTATATTTCTGGAAAAAAAGCACAAGAAGCCAACTATATTAAAGGAAAACCAGATGGTAAGTTTTTAATGTATTACGATTCTGGAGAATTAAAAAGTATTGGTTTTTATGAAGATGGTTTAAGGGAAGGTGTTTGGAAAACCTATGATAAAAACGGAAAAATTATAAAAAAAGGGAAATACAAGAATGGTGAAAAAGTGGGAGTTTGGAAAACTTTTTACAAAAACCTGTAAATCCTATTAACATAAATATTCGTATTTTTGTAAAACAATTGTAAAAGAGAAATGAAAGGTCCATTATTTTATGCTAAAATTCTTCTTTTTGGAGAATATGGAATCATTAAAGATTCAAAAGGTTTAGCCATACCATTTAACGCTTATAGAGGTGCTTTAAAATCATCTAAAGTTTTAGAAGGTGCAGCTAAAGAATCTAATGCTAATTTACTTCGTTTTTACAATCACTTATCTCAGTTAAATTCAGATAAAGTAACTTTTAATTTAGAAGCTTTTAAAAATGATATCGAAAACGGTATGTATTTCGATTCTTCTATTCCTCAGGGTTATGGAGTAGGAAGTTCAGGAGCTTTAGTAGCCTCTATTTATGATAAATATGCTACAGATAAAATTACGGTTTTAGAAAATTTAACCAGAGAAAAACTACTTAAATTAAAGGAAATATTTTCTTTAATGGAATCTTTTTTTCATGGTAAAAGTTCTGGATTAGATCCTTTAAACTCTTATTTAAGTTTACCAATTTTAATCAACTCAAAAGAAAATATTGAACCTGCAGGAATTCCTTCGCAAAAAGAGGGGAAAGGAGCAGTGTTTTTGTTAGATTCTGAGCAAATAGGAGAAACTGAACCTATGGTTAACATTTTTATGAATAAAATGAAAAACGAAGGGTTTAGAAAAATGATAAGCGAAGAATTTGCAATGCATACAGATGCTTGTATAGAAGACTTCTTATCTGGTAATGTTTCTTCTCTTTTTGGTAATGTTAAAAAATTATCTAAAGTTGTTTTAAAGAACTTTAAGCCAATGATACCTGTTGCTTTTCATAAAATTTGGGCACAAGGTATAAATTCTAACGATTACTACTTGAAATTATGTGGTTCAGGAGGTGGTGGTTACATCTTAGGTTTTACAGAAGATTATAAAAAAGCGCAAGAAAGCCTTAAAGATTACAAGTTAGAATTAGTATACAGATTCTAAATCATCTCTTATGAGTTCTTCTAAAATGAAGACTTTCCTTAAAAAAATTTTTAGTTTACTATCTGTTGTAAGAGGCTATAACATTTTGGTACTAATTGCTGCTCAATATTTAGCGGCTATCTTTATATTTTCACCTCAAAATTCGATTAGAGCTGTTGTTTTTGATTTACACTTATTATTTACTGTAATTGCAACTGTTTGTGTTGTGGCAGCTGGGTATATCATCAATAATTTTTATGATGTTAAGGTAGATAGAATAAATAGACCAGTAAAAACAGGGATTGATAATTACGTAAAGCAGGAGACTAAATTAAGTCTCTACTTTCTATTAAATTTTGTTGGCTTTGTATTTTCTTGGTTGGTAAGTTGGAAAGCTGCTCTTTTCTTTTCGGTTTATATTTTCGGAATTTGGTTTTATTCGCACAAGCTAAAAAAATATCCTTTTACAGGATTAATATCAGCCACTGTTTTAACCATCTTACCCTTTTTTGTCATTTTTGTGTATTTCAAAAACTTCTCAGAAATTATCTTTGTGCATGCCATTTTTCTATTTTTAGTAATTATGGTTAGAGAGTTAATTAAAGATTTAGAAAATATGAAAGGTGCTCTAGCCAATAATTATAATACTTTTTCTGTGGCTTATGGTGAGCGAAAAACGAAAGAATTATCGATTGTTTTATTAATTTCTACCATATTTCCAATTGCTATATTATTTCGTTTTCCTGAATTGAGTTACATGAAATATTATTTTTACTTAGCCTTGGTTACCTTAATTGCTGTTGGTATTTTACTTTGGGTGTCACACCAGAAAAATCAATATAGATTGTTACATAATACTTTGAAGATCTTACTCTTAATAGGTGTTTTTTGTTTGGTTTTTATAGATACTTCATTGCTCTTAGAAAAAGTAATAGATAGCCTAAATTAGAAATCTAATTTAAGTACCTTTGCAAAAATTTATAAAATGAATTCAAATAAAAACTCGTCGAGAAGACGACTTGAAGGCAAAAATAGTAAGCCTCTAAGTAGAAAACCCTCTAACAAGAGAACTTCAAAAAAAGATTCTAGCAAATCTTCGCAATCAAGCCAAACCAACTCATCAACAGGAATACGTTTAAACAAATACATTGCCAATTCTGGAGTTTGTTCTAGAAGAGAAGCAGATACGTATATAGAACATGGAAGTGTAAAGGTTAATGGTAAGTTGGTTACAGAAATGGGCTATAAAGTACAGCCAGATGATGTTGTACAATTTGATGGTACATCTATTACACCAGAGCAAAAAAGGTATATTTTATTAAATAAGCCTAAAAATTACATTACTACCATGGATGATGATCGTGGACGTAAAACAGTAATGGATTTGGTCTCTAATGCATCAAAAGAAAGAATTTATCCTGTTGGACGTTTAGATAGAAACACAACTGGTCTACTATTATTTACCAATGATGGTGATTTGGCTAAAAAATTAACGCATCCAAAGCACAATGTGCGTAAATTATATCATGCTTCTTTAGATAGAAAACTAGATCTAAAGGATTTAGAAAAGTTAAGAGGTGAAGTAATTATTGAAGGTAGAAAAGTATTTATAGACGCTGTTTCTTATGTAGATGGGCAACCTAAAACAGAAATTGGTATCGAAATTCATTCTGGTAGAAATAGAATTGTAAGAAAGATTTTTGAACACGTAGGCTATAAAGTAAACAAACTAGATAGAGTTATTTTTGCTGAGTTAACTAAGAAAAATTTACCAAGAGGTAGATGGAGAGCTTTAACTAATCAAGAAGTAAGCAATTTACAAATGATGAAATAATTGTTATTTGCAAAACAATTTAATAAACCTTTTAAGTTTTTCTTAAAAGGTTTTTTTATGCGTTAACTATAATGCAGTCTATCAACTTTGCAGCAAGTTGAGCTGTAATGTCATCTTGATCATAAATTGGGTTAAGTTCTGCAATATCACAAGCAATAGTTTTCTTGCTTTTTAATAAATAAGTTAAAGCTTGATGAACAAAATTGGGGGACAATCCAAAAGGAGAAGGTGCACTTACTCCAGGAGCATATGCAGATGATAATCCATCTAAATCTATAGTTATGTAGAGCAAATCCATTTTAGCTAAAAAGGAGTTCAACTTAGATTTAATGTCTTTAGAAAAGGTTTCACATTCTAAATTGGTAATGAATGAAACGTTTTTTTCTCTTGCAGTTTCAAATAATTCTTTGGTATTAGATTGTTGTTGAATGCCAATTGCCAAATAGGTTACATTATCATTTTCTGATAATATTTGATGAAAGGGCGTGCCAGAATTTGGTTGAAAAGTTGTTGTTCTTAAATCAAAATGAGCATCAAAATTTATAATTCCGATTTTCTGTTCTTTACTATTTTTTACTCCATTTTTGATTCCATTAAATGTGGCATAAGCAATATCATGCCCTCCACCAATTCCAATTGGAAAGTAGTTGTTGGATATTAATTGAGAAATTGTTTTAGAGAAAGCAATTTGGCAATCTTCTAAATTGTTTTCAGTGCAAATAATATCACCAAAATCTGTGATTTTTTTATCATTAAAATGGATGGGTAATTTTCCTAATTTGCCTCTTACAGCATCTGGTCCATTTTTTGCACCAATTCTACCTAAATTTCTTTTCACACCTTCATCGCAAGCATAACCAATAATTCCAAATTGATTTTTTGATTTTTTATCAATGTCTGAAATATTGGAGATTGAGATTTTTTCATGCCAGTATTGATCATTATACTCAGATATTCTTCCTGAATATAATTTCTTATTTGCTTCTTGATATTTAACCTTTAAATTCTTGAGAAATTGCATTTTTACGATTTAATTTCTTGCCCTTTTAAATATACTTTGGCTACACTAGGATTACCAAAAGAATAAGGGATGTAGTTGTATGAATTTATTTCTTTGGTAAGAATTAGGTTTGCTAATTTACCTTTAGTTATAGAGCCCACTTGTTCTTGAAGATTCATAGCGTAAGCACCATTAATTGTGGCTGCATTTATGGCTTCTTCAGGTGTCATTTTCATTTTAATGCAAGCTGTAGAAACTACGAAATTCATGTTTCCAGAAGGAGTAGAGCCTGGATTATAATCTGTAGCTAAGGCTAATGGCAATCCAGAATCAATCATTTTTCTAGCAGGTGCATAAGGTATTCCTAAAAAGTAGGAACAACTTGGTAAGGCAACTGGCATTGTTTGCGTATTTTTTAAATCGGCTATATCATGATCTCTCATTACCTCTAAATGATCTACAGATAAAACATTATGATTCAATCCTTCCTGTATGCCACCAAATGCATTAAATTGATTTACATGAATTTTACCTTTTAAGCCATATCTTGAGCCTGCTTTTAAAATCATTTTAGTATCCTCTAAAGAAAAGTAACCTTGTTCACAGAAAACATCAATGAAATCAGCTAAATTTTCTTTTTCAATTATTGGTAAAACTTCATTAACTAAAAGGTTTAAATAGCCTGTTTTATTATTTTTAAATTCTTTTGGAACTGCATGTGCACCTAAAAAAGTTGCTTTAATTTCTATAGGATAATTTTCCTTTAAACTTTTAATGACACGTAACATTTTCAGTTCTGCATCTTTAGTAAGACCATATCCAGATTTAATTTCAACAGAACCTGTACCTAACTGAATAATTTCTTCTAAGCGTTTTTTAGTTTGATGATAAAGTTCATCTTCTGAAGTGGTTTGTAGTTTCTTGGCCGAGTTTAATATTCCACCTCCATTTTCTGCAATATGTGCATAGGTTAAGCCTTTAATTCTATCTACAAATTCGTCTTCTCTATTGCCAGCATAAACCAAGTGTGTATGAGAATCACACCAAGAAGGTAAAATCATTCTACCATTAGCGTCAATGATTTTACAATTGATTTTTGGACAATTTTTCATAGGTCCAAAATCTTTTATAAGACCATTTTCTATAAGTAAGAACGCATTTTTTATGGTGGGTAGTATGTTCATTTCTTCTCCTGAAATAAATTGAATGCTACCTTCTCTTACTTGCAGTAATTCTTTAATATTTTTAAATAGTATTTGCATTAGAAGAGGTTTTTTAAATAGGTTTCATCTACTAAGTTAGGTAAAGTTACTTTTAGGTTTGGAGTTCTTTCCATTTCCCTTTTAATGGCAAAAATGGCTTCATCATTTCTAGCCCAACTTCTTCTAGCAATACCGTTATTTACATCATAAAAGAGCATGTTTTTAAGTTTTTGTTCGGCTTTAGAAGTACCATCTAGAAGCATTCCAAAGCCACCATTAATAACTTCTCCCCAGCCAACACCACCTCCATTATGAATAGATACCCAAGTTGCACCTCGAAAACTATCTCCAATTACATTATGTATAGCCATGTCTGCAGTAAATTTACTACCATCATAAATGTTAGATGTTTCTCTAAATGGTGAATCTGTGCCACTTACATCATGATGATCTCTACCCAAAATTACAGGACCAATTTCTTTATTTTGTATAGCTTTATTAAAAGCTTTAGCAATTTCTATTCTACCTTCTGCATCTGCGTATAAAATTCTAGCTTTAGAGCCAACCACCATTTTGTTAGATTTTGCATTTTCTATCCAAGTGATGTTATCTTGCATTTGAAGTTGAATTTCTTGAGGTGATTTCTTCATCAATTTACGTAAAACCTTCGCAGCAATTTCATCGGTTTTATCCAAATCATCATCATTACCTGATGCACAAACCCATCTAAAAGGACCAAAACCGTAATCGAAACACATTGGTCCTAAAATATCTTGAACATAAGATGGGTATTTAAAATCGATATTATTATCAGCCATAACATCTGCACCTGCTCTTGAAGCTTCCAATAAAAAGGCATTTCCATAATCGAAAAAATAGGTTCCTTTTTCAGTATGTTTATTAATTGTATTTGCATGTCTAATCAACGATTGCTGAACCTTTTCTTTAAATAATTCAGGATTTTCTTTGATTAACGAATTGGCTTCCTCATAGCTTAAATCTGCTGGATAATATCCTCCTGTCCAAGGAATATGAAGCGAGGTTTGATCTGAACCAAGGTGTATAAAAATGTCTTCTTCATCAAATTTTTCCCAAACTTCAATTACATTTCCTATGTAAGCAATAGATACAATTTCGTTATTTTTTTGTGCTTTTTTGGTGATTTCAACTAGGATGTTTATATCATCAATTAAAATATCTACCCAACCTTGTTGATGCCTTTTTATAGCAGCGTTTTTATTTACTTCAGCACAAATAGTAATACAGCCAGCAATGTTACCAGCTTTTGGTTGTGCACCACTCATACCACCTAAACCAGCAGTTAAGAAAATTTTTCCATTCGGATTTTCATCGCGTTTCAAAATTTTACGAAAGGCATTCATTACAGTAATTGTTGTGCCATGAACTATTCCTTGTGGCCCAATGTACATAAAAGAACCTGCTGTCATTTGGCCATATTGAGATACGCCTAAAGCATTAAATTTTTCCCAATCATTAGGTTTAGAATAATTAGGAATCATCATTCCGTTTGTAACGACTACTCTTGGAGCGTTTTTATTAGAAGGAAATAAACCCATTGGATGGCCAGAATACAAATGCAAAGTTTGTTCTTCTGTCATTAAAGCCAAATATTGCATAACCAATAAGTATTGAGCCCAATTTTGGAAAACAGCCCCATTACCACCATACGTAATTAGCTCTTCTGGATGTTGTGCTACATCAGGATTCAGGTTATTTTGAATCATTAACATTAGAGCAGCTGCTTCTTGTGTTTTTGCAGGGTATTGAGAAATTGGCCTAGCATAAATTTTATGTTTAGGTTTAAAACGAAACATATATATTCTTCCATATTCAATTAGCTCTGCAGCAAATTCTGGTGCTAATTCTTCATGCCACTTTTTTGGAAAGTAGCGTAAAGCATTTTCTATTGCCAATTTCTTTTCAGAAATCGATAAAATATCTTTTCTTTTAGGAGCTCTATTTGCGCTTTCTAAATCTCTATTTTTAGAAGGTAATTTGTTGGGAATTCCTTGTAGTATTTCTTCCTTAAAAGTCATAGTATATTTATTTTACAATTACTTTTTTGTTCTTTACGAGTTGAATTAGAGCATTTATATCGTCTTTCAACAAACGATCTTCTTCTAGTTTTTTAACCTTAGCTCTTATAATTTTATGATTTTTCTCTATAATTTCAGAAAAAGTATTAGGTCTTCTAAATTCTAAAGCTTGTGCAGCATAGAGTAATTCAATCGCTAGTATCTTTTCTAAATTTTCTAAAATCTGATTTAATTTTCTGCCAGAAATACTCCCCATAGAAACATGGTCTTCTTGACCTAAAGAAGTTGGAATACTATCTGCAGAAGGAGGAAAGCAAAGCGATTTGTTTTCTGTAACCAATGCAGCAGTTGTGTATTGAGGAATCATAAAGCCAGAATTTAGTCCACCACTTTTGGTAAGTAATCTTGGTAGCCCATATTTACCTTCCAATAATAAATAGCAACGTCTGTCTGCAATATTACCTAATTCAGAGGCTGCAATAGAGCAATAATCTAAGGCCATAGCTAAAGGCTGACCATGAAAATTCCCTCCAGAAATAGCCTCAGTTTCACTTAGCACAATTGGGTTGTCTGTAACAGAATTCATTTCTATTTCTGCTAATTCTAGTAAATGATTAAATGCATTCCTAGAGGCACCATGAACCTGTGGAATACACCTCATAGAATATGGATCTTGAACACGTTCGCAATTTTCATGTGAGGTGATGTTCTGAGAATCTTTAAACAAATTTCTCATTCTTTTAGCCACCTTAATAGCACCTTTAAAAGGTCTTATTTCATGCAATTCAGGTTTGAAAGGAGATGAACTACCTTTATAACCTTCTATACTCATAGCTCCAGAAACATCAGCCAAATCAAGTAGGTATTCCATTTTTGTAAGGCCAGTTATGGTGTGTGCTAAAATAAATTGCGTTCCGTTAATTAAACCTAAACCTTCTTTAGCTTCAAGTTCTATAGGATCTAAATTGTAGATTTCTAAAATTTCTTTGGCAGTATATATTTCATCATTTACCAAAAAATCGCCTTCACCAATTAAGGGTAAAAATAAATGAGAAAGTGGAGCTAAATCACCAGAAGCACCTACAGAGCCTTGCTTAGGAACAGTTGGTAATAAATCATTTTCTATAAAAAAAACAATACGTTCTATAAGCTTTAATCGAACACCAGAAAAACCTTGACAAAGAGCATGAACTTTGCAAATCATCATTAATTTAGATAAGCGTTTGTTTATGTTTTCACCTACACCAACTGCGTGCGTAATCAATAGATTTTTTTGAAGTAGGTTGGTTTCTTCTTTAGAGATTTTTACATCACAAAGAGGTCCAAAACCAGTGTTTATGCCATAAACCACTTTATCACTTTCTGTAATTGCAGTAACTTTTGCTCTACAACTATTAATTTTAATTTTTGCTTCGGTTGTAATTACTGCTTTTAAAGTTCCGTTAGCTATTTTGTTTACTTTTTCAAGTGTAAGGGTATCTATTCCGTATTTAAACATTGTGTTCTATTGTGTTGTATTGCTACAAAGTTATAATTACTTTTGATGCTTTATAATATCATTTATATCATTAAATAATGCTTACAGGTTATCAAATAGAATTACGTCATATCAAATATTTTTTAGCAGTTGCTGAAGAATTGCATTTTAGAAAAGCCGCAGAAAAGCTATTTATTTCTCAGCCAGGATTAAGCAGACAGATTAAAATTTTAGAGGAGGAATTAGGTGTAGTTTTATTTGAAAGAAATAATAGAAACGTAGTATTAACTGCAGTTGGTGAGTATTTAAAGGTAGAATTTACGAATCAATTAAAAATGTTAACAAATACATTAGATAGTGCAAAACTGCTTCAAGATGGTAAAAAGGGAGATTTAAAAATAGGGTATGTTGGTTCTGCAATGCAGGATGTAATTCCTAAATTATTAATCAATTTTGAAAAGCAGAATCCAAATGTGTTGTTTGATTTAAAAGAGTTGGATAACAAAAAGCAAATTGACGATTTATTGGCGTTGTCTATCGATGTTGGTTTTGTAAGGTTAAGAAGAATTCCTAGAGATTTAGATATTAGAACAGTTTTGAATGAGCATTTCTGTTTGGTATTACCCAAAAATCATCCTGTAGATAAAACCAATTTTAAAAGTATATCCGACTTTAAAGAAGCTTCTTTTATTTTGTTTGATTGGAAATACAGTGCGTCTTATCATGAAAAAGTGATGCAAATTTTTGATGATTGTGGATTTACTCCAATAGTTTCTCACAATACCATTCACTCAAGTTCTATTTTTAAATTGGTAGAAAATAATTTCGGAATTTCTATAGTGCCAAAATCTTTAGCTAAAAAAGAAGGTTATAAGATTAAGTTTATAGATTTAGATATGATACCTCAAAAGACCAAGCTTTCTGTGGTTTGGAATAAGAAAAATACCAATCCTATTTTACAGGAATTTCTAAAACTTATTTAAATGTATGGTTTCTAAAGTTATATCATTTTGACTGTTACTTATTGTTCTAAAAGCAAAAACCCTGTAAACGAATGTTTACAGGGTTATAATGTGGTACCTCCAGGAATCGAACCAGGGACACAAGGATTTTCAGTCCTTTGCTCTACCAACTGAGCTAAGGTACCATTACCATTAGCGGATGCAAATATAAAATGTTTTTTTACATCTCCTACATAAATTTGAGAAAAATGTGTTGTATTTTTGAAATTCCTTAAATTTAAAGAATGAATTTAACAATTGATGTTGGTAATACAAGAGTAAAAGCTGCTGTTTTTGAGGATGATAAGCTTCTTTTGGTTGAAGTTTTTATGCTTGACGAAATTATTACTGAAATAAAAAAAATAGTAGAATCATATGCAGTTCAAGAAGCAATAATTGCAAATGTTTCCTCAATTTCAGAAAAGTTGCTCAATAATATCAATAAAATTGTGCCATTAACCAGAGTTAGTTCTACAATGCAACTGCCATTTACAAACAATTATGCTACACCTCATACTTTAGGTTTAGATAGGTTAGCACTTGTTTTTGGTGCTGTTTTGGAACATAAAAATCAAAATATACTTATCATAGATGCTGGTACTTGTATAACTTATGATTTTGTAAGTGAAGAAAAAGAGTATTTTGGGGGTGCTATTTCTCCAGGAATTCAAATGAGATACAAATCATTAAATCATTATACTTCTAAATTACCTTTGTTAGATTCTCAAATTCCTAATTATTTTATTGGTGATAGCACAGAAGAAAGTATTCATTCAGGTGTTGTTAATGGGGTTGTTCAAGAAATTGAAGGCATCATTTCTCAATACAAAAACAAATATTCAGATTTAACAGTTGTTTTAACAGGAGGAGATACAAATTTCTTGTCAAAACAATTAAAAAGTAGCATATTTGCCAATCAAAATTTTCTCCTAGAAGGATTAAATAGAATACTTATTTTTAACAATAACAAATGATTAGAAAGATTATAGTAATTGTTTTACTATTTGCTTCTGTAAGCTTTATGGCCCAAAGATCTAATTCATCTCCTTATTCATATTTTGGAGTAGGTGAAGAATTTAATACGAATACAGTAATTCAAAATTCTATGGGAGGTATTGGTGTTGCATTTAACCACTACAAATATTTAAACTTTACAAACCCAGCAGCTTACGCAAATTTACGTTATACGACTTATGGTTTTGGGTTGTTGAATAACGATTTAACAGTAAAAACGGCCAATACAAGTCAGAATAGTACATCAACAAGTATAACTTATGTGGCTTTAGCTGTGCCAATTGGTAAAAAAGCTGGTTTTTCTATTGGTTTACAACCTTTTTCTTCTGTAGGATATTCTTTAAATAATGCAGTTTTAAATTCAGATGGTAGTACTTCAGAAATTACGCTTTATTCTGGAAATGGAGGTATTAATAAAATATATGGAAGCTTTGGTATTAAATTATTCAAAGAATTTTCTTTAGGATTAGAGGCAGATTTTAGCTTTGGTAATGTAGAAAATAGTATTATCAACCAAAGAGACAATGTTTCTTTAGCAACAAAATATAATGAGGATACAGATATTAGAGGAGGTGCTTTAAAAATAGGTGCTCAATATAAAAAGGAACTAAAAAATAACTTAGTGCTAGATTTAGGAGCTACAGTAAAATTAGAGCATGAATTAAATGTTTCAGGAAGAGATTATTTATACTCATTAACTTTTGCCAATGGTGGTTCAGAATCTCCTAGAGATACTTTATCTACATCAACCATAAATGGTAGTTTTAACATACCAATCAAATCTACATTTGGTGCTGGTATTGGTAAACTAGACAAATGGTATGCAGGAGTTGAGTACGAAAGTCAAGATGCTTTTACTACAAATGGGCTTTTAGCCAATTCGAATGATGCATACAAATATGGGAAATCGAATAGATTTTCTTTAGGAGGATATTACTTACCTAAAATAAATTCAATTTCAAGCTATTGGAATAGAGTTACTTATAGAGCTGGTTTACGATTTGAGAACACTGGTTTACTGGTAGATGGTACAGGAACTAACACAAATTTTACAGAAATTAAGGACTTTGGCATATCTTTTGGTTTAGGTTTACCACTAAAGAGATTATCTACCATTAATGCTGGATTTGAATTTGGTAAAAGAGGAACTACAGAAAATAATTTAATTCAAGAAAATTATTTTAATTTTAGATTAAGTTTATCTTTGTCTGAGACTTGGTTCGTAAAAAGAAAAATAGATTAAATAAAACTATCAAAATGAAGAAAATAACGTTTTTACTAGCAGCAACCCTTTTATTTATTTCTGCTAAAACTAATGGGCAAGATGATGCAAAAAGAGAGTGTCAAATAAAGTATAACTTATTTAAAGGTGATTATACCTCTAAAAAGAACGATGACGCTTTAGTTAATTTGAATTATTTGTTAGATAACTGCCAAGATTTATCTGTAAGTATCTATCAATTGGGTTCTACTTTGGCTGAAAAACGTCTTAAAGACCCTGCATTAGCTAAAAGAATTTACGAACAAAGATTACAGTATTTTCCAAAGAAAAACCCAGCAAAGGTTCATAGTGATTATGCAACTTATTTATTAAAAAATAAATTAGGTTCAGAAGAAGAAGTTTTTGCTTTATTAGAAAAGGCATACAGTATTGACCCTACAAAAATGGGTGTAAAAAACTTATATGTTTATTTTCAAGGAGTAACTGATAGAAATAAAGATGCAAATCCTCAAAAAGTATTCGATACTTATGATGATGTTTTGGAAAATGTAAACAAGAAATTAGATAATTACGCAGCTCAATTAAGAAAATTAAGTGTAGATACTGTAAAGAATAAAAAGAAAATTTATGCTTACACTGTGAACTCTAAAGCTTTAGGTCAAATTGAAGGTGGTTTAGATAACATGATTTCTGAAATTGCAACTTGTGAGAGATTAGTTCCTTTATACGAAAGAGACTTTGAAGCAAATAAAACCAATTCTGTTTGGTTAAGAAGAGCGGTATCTAGAATGTTCCAAAAAGAATGTCAAGATGAACCAATGTATGAGAAGTTAGCTCAAGCATATGCAGAGGCAGCACCATCACCAGATTCATATACATTTTATGCAGGAATTTTAGAAAAGAATGGCGATGAAAGTGGAGCTGCAGCAATGAGAGAAAAAGCTTTTCAATTAGAGACAGATCCTTTAAAGAAAGCAAAGTATAAATTAAAATTTGCTCAAGCAGCGAAGTCTAAAGGACAGTTGTCTAAGGCAAGAAGTTTAGCTAGAGAAGCAATTAGTTTTAACCCTAACTATGGTAGAGCTTATTTATTAATTGGTAGCTTATATCAATCAAGTGTAAACAGTTGTGGAGATGATGAATTCGAAAAAAGAATGGTTTATGCAGCTGCATTAAGACAAGCGCAAATTGCTGCAAGAGTAGACCCAAGTATTTCATCTACTGCTTCAAGATATATTAGAAGTTACAAAGCAAACTTACCAAGTAAAAAAGTAATTTTTACCAAAGGTGCACAAGTTGGAGCTTCACATACAATTAAATGTTGGATAGGTGAAACTGTTAAGGTTGCTTCAAGCGACTAAGGATGAAAAACATTTTTAAAATATTTATAAAAAGTACTGCTGTTTGTTTATTAACAGTAGTACTTTTTTCATGTTCTAACAACACTCAAAAAGCTAGAGATTTTTTAGCTGATAAAAATTTACCTGTAGGTACAGCCAAAAATATTTATCATATTTATAAAGATTCTGGTAGAATTACTTCTAAGCTTATTACCAATAAAATGTTAGATTTTAGTAATAGGCAAGCTCATCCTTACAGTGAGTTTCCAAATGGAATTAAAATCATAAATTTTGAGAACAAAGGTGTAGATTCTGTAACCATAATTGGTGATTATGCTATAACCTATTCTAAAACCTCTATATCTGAAATTAGAGGTAATGTAGTTGTAAAGAATCATACAGATAAATCTAAGCTAGTAACAGAACAATTATTTTGGGATGAAAAAACAAAGTATTTCGTGTCAGAAAAACCATTTACCCTAACCAAAGAAAACGATACCATATTTGGTATTGGTTTTGAATCTAAAGATGATTTGTCTAAACATCTCGCAAAAAAGACAACAGGAAAATTAGAAACTTCAGAAAATTAAACTATGACTAAAATTTGGAAATTTTTTCAATATGGATATTTAATGGTCGCTTTTATATGTTTGGTAGAAGGTATAGTTCGTTTTAATACAGAAAGAACTAGAGCTTATTTGTTTCTTGGCTTTTCAATTTTTATTACATTAGTGTTTTTCTTTAAAAGACATTTTAGAAAAAAAATTGAAAAAAGAAATAACCAAAATAAGTAATACGTATCTTTTTTAATGGAGGTCGAACTCATTATTATCATAATATCTATTCTATTATCTGCATTCTTTTCAGGTATGGAAATTGCATTTGTTTCTGCAAATAAAATGCATATTGAGTTAGAGAAAAAAAGAGCTGGTTTTATACCTAAAATCCTAACGATTATTACCCAAAAATCTTCTAAGTTTATTACTACAATGCTTGTTGGTAATAATATTTCTTTGGTAATCTACAGTTATTATATGGGTAGTTTACTTATAAGACTTTTTCCTTTAGAAGGTTATAATGATTTTTCTATTTTACTAATTCAAACAGTAATATCTACCATAATTATTTTAATAACTGCTGAGTTTTTACCTAAGGCTATTTTTAGAATTTACGCCAATGAGGTTTTAAAAATTTTTGCAATACCTGCTTATATATTTTATTACTTGTTTCATTTTTTCTCTGAGTTCATCACCCTAATTTCCGATTTTTTTCTGCGGGTTTTTTTCAAAACAAATTCAGATGAACAGCAAACAGAGTTTAGTAAAGAAGAATTAGGGAATTACATTAATGAACAATTAGAAATAGGAAATGATGATGAAGAAGTAGATTCAGAAATACAGATTTTTCAGAATGCCTTAATTTTTCAGAATGTGAAAGCAAGAGAAGTGATGGTGCCAAGAACAGAAATTATTTCTGTAGAAATTCATGAAACTGTTACCAATCTGAAAAAGCTATTCATAGAAACAGGTTTGTCTAAAGTATTAGTTTATAAAACTTCTTTAGATGATGTTTTGGGTTATGTAAATGCATTTGAATTATTCAAAAAACCAAAGACTATAAAATCTATTTTGTTGCCTTTAGAAATTGTTCCAGAATCTATGATGATAAACGATATTCTAAACACTCTAATGAAAAAAAGAAAAAGTGTTGCAGTGGTAGTGGATGAATATGGAGGTACTTCTGGTATGATTACAGTAGAAGATATTGTAGAAGAATTGTTTGGAGAGATTGAAGATGAACATGATTCTCAAGAGTTTTTAGAAGAGAAATTAAAAGATGATCACTTTAATTTTTCTGCAAGAATAGAAGTAGATTATTTGAATGAAGAGTATGACCTAAATATACCAAAATCTGAAGCCTATGAAACTCTAGGGGGTTTTATTATAGAGCACACAGAAAATATTCCTGAAGAAAAAGAGGTGTTAGAAATAGATAATTTCGAGATAACAATCCTTAAAATAAGTGGGGCAAAAATAGACGAGGTTTCACTTAAAATTTCTAATCTAGAAGACTAAATTAAAGTTCCCTCATACACACTTCTTAAAATCACTTAACAAGCTACTAATAAGTAGAAATTGGGTTGGAATATTAAAAGCAAAAATGTATATTCGCCCACTGAAATTAATTTAAAAATCATATGGCAGTTTTATCAAAAATTAGAGAACGTTCAATGTTCTTAATCATCATTATTGGATTAGCACTTTTTGCTTTTGTATTAGATCCATCAACACTTGGTGATTTTTTCAATTCTAGTAAAGTAAATGAAGTTGGTGAGGTAGATGGAGAAGCTATTTCTAGACAAGAATTTGCTAATGAATTAGAAAGTTATAAACAACAAACTGGAGGTAGAGCTTCTGAGATGCAAGCAGCAAAAACAGTTTGGGATAATATCGTAAGAAAAAAAATCTACAAAAATCAATTAAACGAAGCTGGTATTACAATTGGTGAGGCTGATGTTTGGAACGAAGTTGTAAATGCACCTTTTGTACAAAACAACCCTCAGTATCAAAACGAAGTTGGTTTATTTGATGAAAATAAATTCAAGCAATTTTTAGCAGATACTAAAGAAAACAATGAGCAATTATGGGCTCAATGGTCTTCCTATATGAATCAAGTTAGAGACAATGCAGAAACAAATACATTCAACAATTTAGTAACTGCAGGTTTAGGAGCTTCTTTAAAAGAAGGCGAAATGCAATATTTAATAGATAATACTAAATTAAATGGTCAGTTTGTGTATGTACCTTATACGTCAATTGCAGATAGTTTAGTAAAATTAAAAAAATCTGAAGTAGAAGCATATATTCAAAGCCATAAAGATCAATTTCAAGTTGAGGCATCAAGAGATATTTCTTATGTAAAATTTGATATTGTTGCAACTCCAGAAGATGAGCAAGCAATAATGTTAGATGTAGCTGGTTTAAAAGAAGATTTTAAAACTACAGATAACGATGTATTATTTTTATCTGAAAATGATTCTGATACTGGTTTAAATACAGGTTATGTATTTAAAAGTAATGTAAACGCAATTATTGCTGATGATTTATTTGCAGCAAATGAAGGAGACATTGTTGGCCCTTATAAAGATTTAAATGCAATTAAATTATCTAAAATTACAGAAGTAACTCAATTACCAGATTCTGTAAAAGCAAGTCATATTTTAATTCCTTTTGTTGGTGCTCAAAGAGTAGCTGCAGATGTTACAAGAACGGAAGAGGAAGCAAAGCAATTGGCAGATAGTTTATTGGCAGTAGTTAAAAGAAGAAAAAGTAAGTTTGCTGATTTAGCAAAAGAATTTTCTTCAGATCAAGCTTCAGCAGTTAAAGGTGGAGAATATGATTGGTATAATTACAATAGAATGACTCCAGCTTTTAGAGATTTTACCTTTGAAGGTAAAAAAGGAGATATGGATGTTGTTAAGACTCCTTTCGGATTTCACGTAATTAAAATAGACGATCAAAAAAATAAGCAGAAGGTTATTAAAATGGCAACATTTAGTAAAGATATTGTGCCTTCTGAAGAAACTGAAAATGCTGTTTTTAGACAAGCAGAAGAGTTTGCTTTAGCTGTTTCTAAAGAAAATAATTTCTTTGATGCTGCAAAAGAATTAAACTACAAGCCAAAGCCAGCAGTAGGTTTAAAGGTTTTAGATGAAAGTGTACCAGGAATTGGTAACCAAAGACAAATAGTTAGTTGGGCTTTTAATAATGAAACAGATGTAAATGCTTTTAAGCGTTTTGATTTAGAAGGTAGTCATGTAGTTGCTTTTGTTACAGGTATAGAAGAAGAAGGTTTAATGTCTGTGAATAAAGCTACAAGTAAAGTTAGACCAATCTTAATGAATGAAAAGAAAGCTGCTTTAATTGCTGAAAAATTCAATGGATCTGATTTACCAGAAATTGCAAAAGCTAACAATACAAGTTTACGAACTGCAAGTAACATTACGCTAAAAAGCCCTACTTTATCTGGTGTTGGTGTAGAGCCTAAAATTGTAGGTGCAATGTATAATGCAGAAATTGGAAAATTATATAACAAAGTAGAAGGTAATAGAGGAGTATTTGCTTTTAAATTAACAAGCAAAGAAGAGCCAACTGCTTTACCAAATTACGATGCTAACAGAAAACGTATTGCAGAAGCTAGAAAAAGACAAACATTTAAAATGTATGAAGCTATTAAAAAGGCTTCAGATGTAGAAGATAATAGAGCTTTTATGTACAGTAATTAGTACAGGCTTTAATAACTAAAAAAAATCCGTTCAATTGTATTGAACGGATTTTTTTATACCCATTAATTTAAGAAGATAGATACTAAGATTAACGACATAAAAAAGCCTTTTTGAGTAATCAAAAAGGCTTTTTACATATTGTTTAAGTGACTTTAACCATTCATAGAGATTAAGAACTCATCATTATTCTTAGAGAACTTAATTCTTTCATTTATAAATTCCATAGCTTCAATAGGATTCATATCAGCTAAATACTTACGTAAAACCCACATTCTTTGCACTGTTTTATCATCTAATAATAAATCATCACGTCTTGTAGAAGATTTAATTAAATCAATTGCAGGATAAATACGTCTGTTAGAAATATTTCTATCTAACTGAAGTTCCATGTTTCCTGTACCTTTAAATTCTTCAAAGATTACTTCATCCATTTTAGAACCAGTTTCTGTAAGAGCAGTAGCAATAATGGTTAAAGAACCACCATTTTCTATATTTCTTGCAGCTCCAAAGAAACGTTTTGGTTTGTGCAATGCATTTGCATCTATACCCCCAGAAAGAATTTTACCAGATGCAGGTGCAACAGTGTTATAAGCTCTTGCCAAACGTGTAATAGAATCTAATAGAATTACAACATCATGTCCACATTCAACTAAACGTTTTGCTTTTTCTAAAACAATGTTTGCTACACGTACATGTTTATCTGCTGGCTCATCAAAAGTAGAAGCAACTACCTCTCCACGAACACTTCTTTGCATATCTGTTACTTCTTCTGGTCTTTCGTCTATCAATAAAACAATCTGATATACTTCTGGATGATTGGCAGCAATTGCATTAGCAACATCTTTAAGCAGCATAGTTTTACCTGTTTTAGGTTGTGCTACAATCATACCTCTTTGCCCTTTTCCAATAGGAGAGAATAAATCGATAATTCTTGTTGATAACGAAGAACCTTTCTCTGCTAAATTAAATTTCTCTTGAGGAAATAATGGAGTTAAATGTTCAAAAGAAACTCTATCTCTTACAACATTTGGGTTTAAACCATTAATCTTAGAAACTCTAATTAAAGGAAAATATTTTTCACCTTCTTTTGGTGGCCTTACATTACCTCTAACAGTATCTCCAGTTTTTAAACCAAATAATTTAATCTGACTTTGAGATACATAAATATCATCAGGAGAAGAAAGGTAATTGTAATCTGAAGAACGCAAGAAACCATAACCATCAGGCATCATTTCTAGCACACCTTCACTTTCAATAATTCCATCAAATTCAAAATCAGGATCTCTATATCTGTTGCCAGATTTATGATTTCTGTTAGCGTTGTTTTTATCTCTATTCTGATTTTTATTATTTTTTTGATTGCTGTTATTTCTCTGCTGATTATTATTGTTATTGCGTTGTTGATTCTTATGAACAGGTTTTTGGTCCTTATCTTTAGAGTCTACTTTTTTATCTGCAGGATTGTTTTTTACTGATGTAGTTTTAGCAGCATTAGAATCTGTCTTCTTAACCTCTTTTACAGGTTCTTTAGAAGTTTCTTTTCTAGCCTCAGTAGTATTTTTAACTTCAGGAGTTTCCTTTTTTTCTGGAGTTGGTTTAGCAGGTGCTTTTTTTACCACTCTTTTTCTCTTAGGCTTTTCTGCTTTAGTAGGTTCTTCTGTATTTTCTACTTTTTTAGCTGAAGCAGGATTTGCTGCTTGAGTGTCTAGTATTTGGTATACTAAATCTAATTTTTTAAGTTGACTTGTTTTGGTAAGACCAATAGTCTTTGCAATTTTCTGCAGATCTGCAAGAGTTTTTGCTTTCAGTTCAGAAATTTCGAACATTTATATGATAATTAAGTTATAATAGATCTTAAAATTTTAAGATATTTTAAAAATTTTTTTTGATTGTCTTTAATTGTATATAGTACTATACAATTTAATTTGTGCGGTTATTATATTACAAATATATGCTTTTTTTTTCACTTTTAAGTTTTTCTTTTTTTAAAAAGAAATTCTATTTTTGCAACTCAATAAAAAAGAATGATTCAAAGAATTCAAAGCATATATTTACTTTTAGCCTCAATCGTTTCTGGAGGTTTAATTTTTGTATTTAATTTATGGAATACAATTAAAGAAAAAATATTTGTTGTAGATTTGTTTTCGAGAGAGGCAATAACTGTTAAAGTAATTCCTTTTATGTTCTTAGCGTCTGCAGTTCTATCTTTAATGGCAATATTTTTGTTTAAAAATAGAAAATTACAGTTTGTAATTGGGCGTGTTATAATTTTGATAAACCTTTTTTTATTAGGGTTATTGATTTATTTATCTCTAAATTTATCTGGAGAAACAAATGTTTCTGAGAAAGGTATTGGGATGTTCTTACCGATTTTAGTTGTTTTGCTTATTGTTTTGGCAAATAAAGCTATTAAAAAGGATGAAGATCTTGTGAAATCTGTAGATAGATTACGATAATTCAAATAGATAGTATATTTAGTGCGAAAAAAACCGAGATTAGTTTCTCGGTTTTTTGCATTTTATACGAAATCTTATTTTATAGATTTAAAATATCATTCTATCTTTATCAAAAATTATGTTAAATTTAAAATATTGACTATCAATATTTTATAAATCAAGTATCCCTATAAATAGGGATGCCTATCCCCATAAATGGGGAGGGTTAAATTTCCCTATAAATAGGGATTGTGGTAAACTAATAAGTACTTTAAATTTGTAATGTAACAATGAAACAAAAAATATACGTTCATGTAGCTGATGATCACAAAATTTTAATTGAAGGGATTATAGCTGTAATAAATACTGACGAAGATATAGAGATAAATGGATATTCTCTAACAGGCAAAGAGGTAACAAATTGGTTCGATGATAAAAATAACAAAGCCGACGTTCTAATTTTAGACATTACAATGCCAATCTTAGATGGTTTTGAAGTTCTTAAACATTTTAATAGTAATAAGATAGATCAAAGGGTAATTATCCTTTCTAGTTACGATGATATAAAAATTGTACAAGAAATGCTGAGCCTAGGTTGTAAAGGATATATCACTAAAAATTATGCTGGCGAACATATTGTGAAAGCAATAAGGGCAGTAGCGAATGGAGAGCAATATTTTAGTGATGACATACAGAAAATATTATTACAATCACTATCTAAAGAACAAATGCCTCAAGGCGATTTACCTAATAAATTTTTATTAGAAACGCTTACAGAGAGAGAATTAGACGTGTTAAGGTTAATAACAAAGCAACTTAGCACACCAGAAATAGCAGATAAATTAAACGTGAGTGCTAGTACAATTGATTCACACAGAAAAAAATTATTAAAAAAACTAAAAGTTAAAAATGCAGTAGGTTTAGCAATGTATGCCGTAAAAAATAAAATAGTGTAGCCCCCACATATTAAAATTTTCTTTAATCAATAGTAATTGATTACCCCTATAAAGATTGTTTTAAGTCCCTACACTTGTTACTAACCATGGTTACATTGCAATGCCTACCTTTTTTAAATAAAAAAAATAAATCCAAATTAAATAAATACCATGAAAACGATTAAATTAATTGCACTCTTTGTTACAGGATCTTTAACATTGGCATCTTGTTCATCTGATGAAACTTCTTTAGAAGCTAATCAAAAAACTAGTTTATTAAAAACTTACAAAATTCAAAGAGATGCTTCTGGTGCTTATTCTTTAGATTTAAACTTATCTGATAATACAAAAGTTGATAACTTTTTAGATATTGATAGTAATACCAGGCAGTATTTTTTATCAGAAAGCGACCAACAAACTAAAAGCTCTTTATCTGATAATTTAACTATTAGCGATACAAATATGAAGATTGCGTTTGTTGATGCAGCAACTAACAAAGATGAGTATTTATATGTTGAGGATGATAATATTACTTTAAGTGCTAAGTCTAATAAAGTAAGAAGGTTAAAAGATTATAGTATTGTAGCTGAAAGTGATGGTACTTATACTTTAGATTTTAAAGTAAAGAATAAAACTAATGTTTCTTTCGTATTTAATTCTGAATTGCAGGCTTACGAAGTTCATTTAGAAAAAGATAAAAAAGCAACAACAACAGATTTTTCTAGAACTTTAGAAAAGAATGAGGGTGAGCCACTAACTATTCATTTCGTAAATCATAAAGAAGGTAGTTCAAATAAGGGTATGGCTGTTTTAATTAGAAAGCCAATTATTATTATTGACTATTAATAATTACTTTTGAACTAAATTCAATTCTTTTTTTAATTGAAAACAAAAAAATATATTTTTTTGATAATAACTTTATGCTTCAGCATTAAAGTTTTATCAATAAGTCATAAAGAGCCTTTGATTTCAAAGGTCTCTTTTTTGTTATATACTACACAAGACTCAACCTATTTAGAAAAATATAATACTTTAGAAAAGTTGCTGGATGAGCAAGACTACACAGTTGCTTTAAAAAATGCATTAGATCTTCTAAATCAGGATATTGATAATAAAACCAGGTATAAAACATCATTAATAATATCACAAATATTTGCAAATAATAATAGTGTTGAAAAGTCCATAAGTTACGCTAAAAGGTCTCTTAAATATATTAAAGAAGATTCTATTATCTCAGAAGGTAAAACTTCTTTATTACGGAATAATTTTTATTTAAGTAAGGCATATTTAAATATCGGAAATGGATTTTTGAATTTAAGTTTGAATGACTCTATTAGTGGATTAAAATATCGTGATTCTGCAAAAAATTATTATGACAAAGTTATAAATATTGATGGTTTAGATAAAAATATACAGTCAATTAAAGCAAAAGCTTCTTCTAATTTATCTGGTATATACATGCAAGATTCAGCATTTAAAATGTCTGAGAAGTATGCTAAATACGCGATTTCAATTCATGAAAATTTAAATAATAAAATTTCTCAATCAGCAGCCTTAGGTAATTTGGCAAGTAATTATTTAAATCAAGAAGATTATGTACAAGCTAAAGCTACGTATAAAAAGGCATTAGATTTAATTAAATTTGAAACAAGCTTAAGAGCAACAAGAATAAGAGAACAACTTTATTTCAATTTAGCTTATAACCTATACGAATTAAAAGATTACAAAGCATATGAAGCTCAAGAGAAATCGTATAACATAAAGGATAGTTTAAGAGATCTAGAAATAAGAACAATGCTTGAAGATCTTGATTTTAAATATGATTTTGAGTCTCAGAAAAAGATTTTTTTAGAAAAAGCCAAAGTAAAACGATTAGAAGATCAGCGGGTATTTTTAGGAGTTGGTATTGCTTGCCTTCTTGTAATATTTTCTTTAATCTATAAGATTAAGTTGAATAATTTAAAGCAAAACAATCTCGCTTTAAAATTATCAGAAACCAAACTATTACAGAATCAACAAATAGACAAATTAAGATCTGAAACTCAAGTTAGGATTTTAAATGCTACTATTGATGGGAAAGAATCAGAAAGGAAGCAAATTGCTGAAACTTTACACGATAGTGTAAGTGCACTATTATCTTCGGCAAATTTGCATTTGCAAGCAACTAGAAAACAGTTTAATGGTTCTACACCATTAGAAATAGATAAAACTCAAGAAATTATTGCAGAAGCATCTCATAAAATTAGAGATCTTTCACACACACTAGTGTCTTCTGTTTTGTTAAAGTTCGGTTTAAATTTTGCGATTAAAGAAATCGCTACAAAATATTCAAATTCTGAACTTATTATAGAAACAGAGATTGAGAAAGTAGCCAGATATCATCAAAATTTCGAAATTAAAGTTTACAATATTATCAATGAGCTTATTAATAATATTCTAAAGCATAGTATGGCTAAAAAGGCTTTAATTACCCTAAAAGAGGAAGAAGGTAAGCTATACATTACAATAAAAGATAATGGAGTTGGTTTTGATAAAACAAAAATTAACGAAAATCATGGTTTAGGTATCAATCAAATAGATGCTAGAATTCACATGATGAAAGGGTATTTTAATATTGATTCTTCAAAGAAAAAAGGAACTAAAATTACTATTGAATTGCCTATTGTTGGGCGTGAAATTATGAGCCACGTTTAGCCAATTCAATAACTTCCATATTTTCAATTTTCCCCTTATTTAGTTCAAAACGAAGCATGGTTCTAATTTTATGAAACCCATGATTGCCTGCAGCACCAGGATTTAAATGAAGTAAATTTAGTTTTTTATCATATACAACTTTTAATATGTGAGAATGTCCAGCAATAAAAATCTTTGGTGGTTTCTCATTAATTTCTTCTCTAATTCTTTGGTTGTATTTGTTAGGATATCCACCTATATGTGTCATCCAAACTTGCACTTGCTCCAAACTAAATTTAGCATCTAAAGGAAACTCTGCTCTTGCATCTTTATCATCTATATTGCCATACACTGCACGCAAAGGTTTTAGCTTTTTAATTGCGTCAGTAACTTCTAATTTCCCAATATCTCCTGCATGCCAAACTTCATCTGCTTGTTTTACAAATTTTAATATTTGATCATCTATATAGCTATGGGTATCAGATAATAAAAGTATTTTTTTCATAAATGTATAATCTTAAGAAAAATTTAAGTGGGCAATACCTATCAAAAGTAAGTATAACAAAATAAATTCCGTAATTTTGAACGTTTGAAAATCAAAGATTCTTGAGGTATTTTATAGAGCTTTCTTATAATGGAAAAAACTATCATGGTTGGCAAATTCAACCAGATGTTATTTCCGTACAAGAAAAGTTGAATTCTGCTTTAAGCACAATTTTTCAGCAAGATATTCAGGTAGTAGGAGCAGGAAGAACAGATACAGGAGTTCATGCCTCACAAATGTTTGCTCATTTTGATGTTGATAAAAACCTTAAGGGTGATTTTGCATTTAAGTTGAATTCCATTTTGCCCAAAGACATTGTGGTTTATAAGGTTTTTTTAGTAGATGATGAAAAGCATGCAAGGTTTGATGCAGTTTCTAGAAGTTATGAATACAAAATATGGTTGGGTAGAAATCCATTTTTATTAGATTTTTCCTGGCAAATACATTCTCAGAAACCAGATTTAAAGTTAATGAACGAAGCTGCAAAGTTGTTAACAGAATATACAGATTTTCAGACTTTTTCTAAAGTAAAGACAGAGGTTTATACTTTTAATTGTGATGTTACAGAAGCTTTTTGGGAACAAAAAGGTGAGGAGTTAACGTTTCATATATCAGCAAATAGATTTCTAAGAAATATGGTTAGAGCCATAGTTGGCACATTGTTAGATGTTGGTTTTGGTAAAATATCTATAGACGATTTTAGAAATATTATAGAGAGTAAGAATAGAGGTAATGCAGGATTGTCAGTTCCTGCAAAAGGATTATTTTTAACACAGATAAAATATTAAGGTTTGGCAGATAATTCAGGTAATGCTTTTGATATGAAAATTTTTAAAAGACTAATGTCTTTTGCAAAACGTTACAAGTTATATTTTTTTATTGCTTCATCTTCAACCATATTATTAGCCTTATTTTCAGTTTTATCACCTTATATTTTAATCAATACTGTAGATGATTATATCCTAACTAAAGATAAAGAAGGTTTATTGAATTATACCATGCTTATGCTTGGTGTTTTACTAATAGAGGTATTGTTACAGTTCACTTTTATTTACTTTGCAAACTGGGTTGGTCAGCATATTATTAGAGATATTAGAGCTAAAATATTTAGACATATTTTACAGTTTAAAATGTCTTATTTCGATAAAAATTCGGTGGGAAAACTGGTTACTAGAGTAGTATCAGACATAGAAACAATAGCTGCTTTTTTTAGCAATGGAGTGTTTACAATTTTAAGTGATATTCTAAAAATGTTTGCAGTAACTGTAATCATGTTAATTCTAAACTGGAAACTGGCTTTAATTACTTTATTAATCTTGCCAATTTTAATTTATGCTACTAAATTATTTCAAGTGGCTATTAAAGTAACTTTCCAAGAAGTAAGAAATCAAGTAGCAAATTTAAATGGTTTTGTGCAAGAGCGAGTTACAGGAATGAAAATTGTACAGCTATTTAATAGAGAAAAAATAGAATATCAAAACTTTAAAGAAATCAATCAGAAGCATAAAAAAGCTTATATAAAAGCCATTTGGTATTATTCTGTGTTTTTTCCTATTGCCGAAATTTTATCATCAATAGGTATTGGTTTAATTGTTTGGTTTGGTGGTGGTCAGGCTATACAAGATACTGGCATAACTGTAGGTATGATAATGGGTTTCATACAATTTGCTCAAATGTTGTTTAGACCTTTACGTCAAATTGCAGATAAGTTTAACCAATTGCAAATGGGTATTGTTGCTGGTGAAAGAGTTTTTAAAGTAATAGATACTGAGAGCACTATTGATAAAAACGGAACAGTCGTCGCAGAAAATTTAGAAGGTACTATTTCTTTTGATAAAGTTAGATTCAGTTATATTGAAAATGAAGAAGTTTTAAAAGGCATTTCTTTAGAGGTTAAAAGTGGTCAAACTATTGCCATAGTTGGTGCAACAGGAGCAGGTAAGTCTACAATTATCAACCTAATCAATCGTTTTTATGAAATAGATTCTGGTACAATTTCGGTTGATGGTGTATCTGTGGCTGATTACGATTTAGAGAGTTTAAGAGATCAAGTTGCAATTGTTTTACAAGATGTGTTTCTGTTTTCGGATTCAATCTTAAATAACATCACACTAAAAAATAAAAGTATAACAGAAGAAGAGGTAGAAGAAGCTGCCAAGCAAATAGGAATTCATGATTTTATAAAATCGCTTCCTGGTGGTTATCATTACAATGTTAAAGAAAGAGGAGCCATGTTATCTTCTGGTCAAAGACAATTAATTGCGTTTTTGAGAGCATATGTTAGTAAACCTAGCATTTTAATTTTAGATGAAGCAACTTCTTCTGTAGATTCTCATTCAGAACAAATGATTCAATATGCTACAGAAACAATTACTAAAGGTCGTACTTCTATTGTAATTGCTCATAGATTGGCAACTATTAAGCAAGCTGATAAAATTATTGTAATGGATAAAGGTTTAATTGTGGAAGAAGGTTCGCATTCTGAATTATTACAGAAACAAGATGGATATTATAAGAACTTATATGATAAACAATTTAGTTTAGATAAAGCTTCATAGGTTAAGTTAGGTCGTTTCTTAATTTCTCATTCAGTTCTTCTTGTGTTGCATACAAAACAAATTCACCATCTTTTATATACGAAATTTCACCAGTTTCTTCAGAAACAAGAATACAAACAGCATCGGTTTTTTCACTTACACCAATAGCTGCTCTATGTCTTAAACCAAACCTAGCAGGTATTTTTGTGCTGTCTGAAATAGGTAAAACTACCCTAGTTGCAACAACGTAATTATCTCTAATTATAGTAGCACCATCATGTAAAGGGCTATTTTTGTAAAAAATACTTTCTAAGATAACCTCATTTACAAGAGCATTCATTGAATCTCCAGTATTAATTAAAAAATCTAGACTATTGGTTCTTTCAATAACAATGAGAGCCCCTGTTTTAGATTTAGACATGTTACTACATGCTTTTAAAATCTTTTCTGTATCTATTTCAGATGTAATTTCTGACTGTAAAAATTTTAATTGCTTAAAAAAACTTCTTTTGTTAGAGAAATTGGTGGTACCAATCATTAATAAGAATTTCCTAATTTCTTGCTGAAAAACAATGATTAACGCAATAACTCCGCCAGAAAGTAAATAGCCAAGAATACCACTAAGCATCTCCATTCTTAATGCTTGGGTAATTTTCCAAATTAAAAATATAAGAGCAATTCCTATAAAAATATTAATAGCAACTGTACCTTTTAATAACTTGTAAATATAATAGAGTAAGATGGCTACCAATAAAATATCTAGCACATCTAAAAAAGAGAAATCTACAAAATCTAACATGTAAAACAATTCATTTGAAGTAAAAGTACTAATTAATTTTAGGAGTTCAATATGACTTTATTTATCAGTAGTATTTGGTTCAACCACTAAATGAGAAACATCATCTACATTCCAATCAATTACCAAACCTTTGGCTAAAGATTTTGCTATTTCTTTACCATAAAGTACTTCCGATAAATACAAAGCAGCTTCAAAAGATTTTGCACCTCCAGCAGAGGTGATGTATTTCTTATCGTGCACAAATAACACCTTTTTTCTAATATCTAAATTAGGAAACATAGCTCTCATCTTATCAATATCTGAAGGAAAAGTGGTGGAAACAGTATTTTCTAATAAACCTGCCTTAGCCAAAACAAATGCACCATCACAATGTGAAGTTACGTAGAGCGCATCTTTTGCTACTTTTTTTACAAAGTCAATCATGGGTTTATCTTCCAAATCTGTATCTAGATGATGTTCTGCAGAAGGCACTACCAAAATATCTATTTTAGGCAATGAATCTATTAGGTAATTATAATCTGGTAAAATACGTACACCTTCAAAAGTTGTAATTGGTTGTTTAGTATTAGCTACTGTAAAAACATTCATAGCTTTAATGTTTTTCCTGTACTTTGTGTGTTGAAAAATATCAAAAGGAGCAGTAAATTCGGTATTAAACGTACCATCCATAATTAGAAAAGCAACATTATATCTGCCTTCTACTAATTCAGGCAGTTGACTTTTAATTTCTGATGTAGTAATTTCTTTATGATTACAATTTATAAATAGAATGGCAGCAAAAAGCAAGCTAAAAAATTTCATATTCTAATGATTAGACGCACAATATAAAGCAAAAAAAAACTTTCTGTGAAGAAAGTTTTTAAATAGGGTTTTGCTCAAGAATTAAATTAGCTCCTTTTCTTTTAGAGCTTCATCTAAATTCACTTTTATGTACTTATGACTTTTAAAGAAATATTTTCCGTTTTTTAATTGAATCGTTGCTTCAATTTTGCCGTCTTTTTTCTCTTCTAAAGAGGTGATTTCAACTTTTTGATTTACAATATTTTGATACGTTGCAATTCCTCCTCTTTTAATGATAAAATTTTTTCTTGGAAATTTAATATGCTCATAATTATCCATTTTAACTTTAGCAATAGTAAAGGTGTCACCAACTTTTACTTGATCACTTGCTATTTGAGAATAGTTAGAAAATGATAAAAAACAACACATTAATAGGGTAAAAATTGTAGTTTTCATAATTTTAAGTTTATAAATTTATAGATACAAAAATATAGTAATTTGTTATGAATGTAAAATTTTAGACCAATTTCGGTGTTTATTTAGTAAAAATTTAACCAAAGTAATAAGGAGAATATTAATTTATAGGAGAATCTTAATTTATCTTTTTGTAGATTTAAGGACAATAAATAATCAGAAATATGAAAGCGAAGTTATTTTTATTATTAATAGGATTTTTAACGATACTATCATGCACAAACGAAACAACTGAAGTTGAAAAAAAAGATACTTATGTAATTGATAATTACACAAAACAAGAAGTAGATATTACCATGAGAGATGGTGTAAAATTGCATACCACAATTTATACGCCTAAAGATGTTTCTAAAGAATATCCCATTTTAATGCAGAGAACTCCTTATAGTTCTGCTCCATATGGAGAGGATAAAATGAAATCTAAAATTGGGCCAAATGTACATCTAATGAAACAAGGTAATATCATAGTATATCAAGATGTTAGAGGAAGATGGATGAGTGAAGGTGTGTATGATAATATGCGTGCTTATATACCTAATAAAAAAGAAAATCAGTCAGATGAGGTTTCAGATACCTATGATACTATAGATTGGTTAGTTAAAAATGTAGAGAATAATAATGGCAAAGTAGGTACTTGGGGTATTTCGTATCCTGGGCATTATGCAACAATTTCTACAATAGATGCACACCCTGCTTTAAAAGCAGCTTCTCCACAAGCTTGTATAGGTGATTTTTTCTTTGATGATTTTCATCATAATGGAGCTTTTTTATTAAGCTATTTTAGAGCTATTTCTCTTTTTGGTACATATAAAGATACGCCAACAGATTCTGCTTGGTATTCGTTTCCAAAAATGAATACTCAAGACCAGTATCAATTTTTCTTAGACAAAGGGCCATTAAAAAACTTAAACGAATATTTTCAATATGATAAATTAGATGTAAACGCAACAGCATCAAAAGATAAAATAGATGATTTTTTCTGGAAAGAAATTGTAGAACACCCTAATTACGATTCTGTTTGGCAAAGTAAAGGTATCATTCAACATATGGATAAAGTTCCAAGCTCAGTAGCAACAATGATTGTTGGTGGTTGGTTTGATGCAGAAGATTTATACGGACCATTAGAAACTTATAAAGGAATAGAAAAAAATGGAAATAACAATTACAATACTATGGTTTTTGGACCTTGGGATCATGGTAAATGGGCTAGAAATACGGTTAGAAATACGGTAGGTAATTACTATTTTGGAGATTCTATTTCGCTAAAATTCCAATCAGAAATAGAAACTAAATTCTTTAATCATTTCTTAAAAGGACCTGGAAATGGAAATACGGGGTTACCTGAGGCTTATGTTTTTGATTCGGGTAAAAAAGAATGGAAATCTTTTGACAGTTGGCCACCTAAAAATGTGGTAAAACAAGATTGGTTTTTATCAGAAAATCAAGAGTTAACTACCAATAAAAAATCAGCAAAAGCTGTAGATTTTATTAGTGACATTAAACGTCCTGTGCCTTATTCAGAAGATATTAAAACAGTTTTTACGCCAAGAAAATACATGACAGATGACCAACGTTTTGCAGCTAGAAGACCAGACGTTTTGGTTTTTGAAACCGATGTTTTAACTGAAGATTATACACTTGCAGGTGATATTTTGGCAAAATTAAAAGTAGCAACTACAGGAACTGCAGCAGATTGGATTGTTAAGGTAATTGATGTACATCCTTCAGATATTGAAGAAGATAATGAGACTTTACAAGATCACCTTAAAATGAGTAATTACCATTTAATGGTAAGAAGCGAAGTTTTAAGGGGTAGATTTAGAAATAGTTTCGAAAACCCAGAACCTTTTACACCAAACAAAAAAACCAATGTCGATATCAAATTGCAAGATGTTTTTCACACATTTAAAAAAGGACATAAACTTCAAATTCAGGTGCAAAGTACTTGGTTTCCACTAATAGATTTAAATCCGCAAACGTATGTAGATAATATTTATAAAGCTGATGAAGCTGATTTTAAAACCCAAACACATACTGTATTTACAGATTCAAGTATTGAATTTTCGGTTTTAAAATAGGTTATGAAATCAACTGTTGTTATCGTATTTTTATTTATAATGTTTCAAGGCTTTTCTCAAGATTTTAAAAAGCATCAATGGAAAAATAGAGTGCTTATTGTTTCTACGATAGATGATACATCTTCCGATTTTTTAAAACAAATAGATCTATTAAAAAACTTAAATCAAGAATTAAAAGAGAGGAAACTTATCATTTATCAAATAGTTAATGATAAATATAAAGTAGGCTTTTCATCTAATTTTAATAGCTCAAACTCCATCTCCAAAAAATACGTAAATACTAAAAAGGGCCTACAAATTATTTTAATTGGTTTAGATGGTGGAGTTAAATTAAAGCAGAATTATGTTTTAACAGCGGAAAAATTGTTTGCAATCATAGATGGTATGCCCATGAGAAAACGTGAACTTAGAAAAAACAAGTAATCATTATACATGGCTAAAAAATTAATTTATGGAATTCAGCAAATAGGTATTGGTGTAAAAAATGCTGAAATTGCTTTTAAATGGTATGCACAAACTTTGGGTGCAGATGCACTAATTTTTGATGACAGTAATGAAGCTACATATATGGCCAAATATATGGGTGGCAAATCTAGAAGTAAAAGAGCACTTTTGGCTCTTAATATGCAAGGTGGAGGAGGTTATGAAATTTGGCAATATAAAAAGAGAGAACCCAAAGCACCAGAAAATTCATTTCAAATAGGTGATTTGGGTATAAATTTTCCTGTTGTAAAATCTATAGATATTGCTAAAACATTTGCTGTTCTAAAAGCTAAAAACGTTACAATTTTATCGGACATTGTAACAGAACCAGATTCAATTAAAGCCTTTTACATTAAAGATCCTTTTGAGAATATTTTAAAAGTAAAAGAAAATAACCAATTTTACAGTAATAAAAATACTTCTTTAGCAGGTGTTTGGGCTGCTGTAATCGGAGTTTCTAATATTGATGAATCTTTACAATTGTATTCAACAGTTTTAGGATATGATCAAGTGATTTATGATGAAACAGCTGTTTTTAAAGATTTAAAAGCATTAAAGAATGGTGGCAAAAAATTTAGAAGAATATTACTAGGTCATTCAGAAAATAGAACAGGAGGTTTTGCAAAACTGTTTGGAGCAACACAAATTGAATTAATTCAAGCTTTAGATAATAAGCCTAATAAAATTTTTGATAATCGCTTTTGGGGAGATTTAGGCTACATCCATCTATGTTTTGATGTTAAAAACATTAACCAATTGGCTAAAGAATGTAAGGCAATAGGTTTGCCATTTCAAGTAATGAGTGAAGCGTCTTTTGACATGGGAGATGCCAATGGACATTGGGGTTACATAGAAGATTCAGATGGCACTTTAATAGAGTTTATAGAAACCAATAAAGTACCTTTAATTAAAAAGTTGGGCTTAAATATCAACCTAAAAAATAGAGACCCAGAAAAACCCTTGCCAAATTGGATGATTAAAGCCATGAATTTTAAAAGAGTGAAAAAGTTTAAATAATAATTTACCTTGTAAACAAATATAGTTTAGTTTATGGATTTTGATATTATAATTATTGGTGCAGGTTTATCTGGTATAGGTGCTGCATGTCACTTAGAAAGAAAAAATCCGAACAAAACATATAAAATTCTAGAAGCAAGAGAAGAAATTGGAGGTACTTGGAGTTTATTTAAATATCCAGGTATTCGTTCTGATTCTGACATGTATACTTTTGGTTATTCTTTTAAAACTTGGGATGATGATAAATCATTTGCAGATGCACCTTCCATTTTAAAGTATTTGAATGAGGCAGCAGAAGAGTATAAGGTGAAAAAACATATCTCATTCAATCAAAAAGTAATTCATTATAATTTTGATACTGCAAATAGTTTATGGACGATAACTGCCATAAATCTAACTACCAAAGAGGAAACCAAATTTACGTCTCAATACATATTTAATGCCAGTGGTTATTATAATTATGATACTGGTTATACACCTATTTATGAAGGTTTAGAGAATTTTAGAGGTCAATTTTTACATCCTCAAAAATGGGATGCTAACTTAGATTATAGAAACAAAAAAGTGGTGGTTATTGGTAGTGGAGCAACTGCTGTAACAATAGTACCAAAAATTGCAGATAAAGTAGAGAAGGTAACCATGTTGCAAAGATCTCCAACATACATTGCAGCTTTACCCAATAAAGATAAAATTGCCAGGTTTATAAAACGAATTTTGCCAAGTAAGGTAGCACATACAACTGTAAGAGCTAAAAATATTTTAGCAGATATGCTATTCTATAATTTGTGCAGAAAATTTCCAAAAACTATGAAAAAGGTGGTGTTAAAGGGAATTAAAAAAGAGTTAGGTGATTTTCCTTTAGAGCCCCATTTTTCTCCAGATTACAAACCTTGGGATCAGCGTTTTTGCCTAGTTCCTGATGGTGATTTTTTTAAAGCAATTAAAAAGGGTAAAGCCACTGTTGAAACAGATAGTATAGCATCTTTTATAGAAAATGGAATTTTATTGAAATCAGGAAAAATATTAGAAGCAGATATTATTATTAGTGCAACAGGGTTAAAATTATTACCTTTTGGAGGCGCAAAAATATCGCTCAATAACAATCCTTTCGATATTACAAAACAGTTTATTTACAAAGGATTAATGTTAAGTGAATTGCCTAACTTCTTTGTGTTTGCAGGTTATACAAACGCTTCTTGGACGTTAAAAAGCGATTTGACAAGTGAGTATATCTCTAGAATGTTAAAATATTTAGATAAGAATAATTATACTTCAGTGCATGCTAAGGTAATAGAAGAAAATTTGGGTGAACTACCTTTAATCAATTTAGATTCTGGCTATATTCATAGAGCCAAAGACATACTTCCTAAACAAGGAGATCAATTTCCTTGGAGATTGTATCAAAATTATATTTTAGATTACAAAGTTTTACGTTTAAATGCCATAAAAGACAATAGGTTATTCTTCAATTAATAGCAATAAGTTACTTTTGCAGTATGTTTAAACAAAGAATACCCTTAGAAGAAGATGATTTTTATTTAAATGAAAAAGGTTATAAAGTGTTTACCGAAAAATTTCATTTAAAAAGAGGCTATTGCTGCAAAAGTGGTTGCAAACATTGTCCTTATGGTTATAATAAAAAAACAGATAGTTTTAAATAATTCAATTTACGAAACATGAAAAAATTTTTAGTGGTAGTAATAGTCGCATTTCTATTTTCTGGATGTGCAGAATTGCAGCAAGTAGTTAACAATTTACCAAACAATGTTGGTTTAAGTCAAGACCAAATAGGTAATGGTTTAAGACAAGCATTAGATAATGGTATAGAACATCAAGTTGCAAAACTTACTTCTAAAGATGGCTTTTATAGAAATGAATTAGTAAAAATTTTATTACCAGAAGAATTACAAGCTGTAGACAAAGGTTTGCGTAAAATTGGCTTAGGCAATTTGGCAGATGAAGGTATTAAAGTTTTAAATAGAGCAGCAGAAGATGCAGTGAAAACAGCAACTCCAATATTTGTAAATGCTGTAAAAGAAATTACCTTTAATGATGCAAAAAATATACTTTTAGGCGATAAAAATGCTGCAACGAACTATTTACAGTTAAAAACAAGTCAAAGTTTATACAATAGTTTCAGTCCAGTTATCGATAATTCTTTTTCTAAAGTTGGTGCAGATAAAGTTTGGAGTAATTTAATAACCAAATACAATTCTATTCCGTTTGTTAAAAAAGTAAATCCAGATTTAACTGGCTATGTTACTAATGAGGCATTAAAAGGAGTTTTTACGATGATTGAAATAGAAGAGAAAGGAATCAGAGAAAAAGTTGGGTTAAGAAATACAGCTCTTTTAAGACAAGTATTTGCTTTACAGGATAATAGGTAATCTTAAAATTTAACCTGTATAGTTTTTATATAGGTATTGTTAACATAAATTTTGTAATTCAAGTTGTAAATTTACGACTAGATATAAGAACTGTTAATAATTATCTATGAAAAATTTATTACTTGCTATTCTCATTTTATTTGGTTTTAATGCTAATGCTCAGCAAACTGTAGAAGATGATTTTGAAGGAAATGGAACAATTTCTACTTGGTTTGGAGATGATGCAAACATAAATGCACAATTCAATAATCCTTATAAAGAAACTATAAATACGTCAAATACTGTTTTACAGTATGAAGATGTAGGTGGGCAGTATGCCAATATTAGATTCGAATTAGATGAAAAGTTTGATTTGTCAGAAGATTATACTTTTTCGTTTAAGATTTATGTACCTGCAGTAACTATAACAGGTTCACAGGATAATCAAGTTTCACTTAAACTTCAAAATGGCGATTTAAATGAGCCTTGGAGTACTCAAACTGAAATTGTAAAAGATGTTACTTTAAATCAGTGGCAAACAGTTACGTTTAATTTTAAAGACGACAACTATATCAATTTAAATGCAGGTTCTGCTGCTCCAATCACTAGAACTGATTTTAACAGAGTTGTTATTCAAGTAAATGGAGAAAATAATACTGATAGAGTTACAGCTTATATAGATGACTTTTTATACGATGGTACAATTGCTGGAAGCTCAGATGATGAACCAGTTTTTGATAATTTAGTTTGGTCAGATGAATTTGATGGCCAAACAGGTTTCGTAACTGATTTAGATAATTCAAAATGGTTCAAACAAATTTATCCAATAATTGGTGGTAATTCTTGGGCTAATGGAGAAATTCAGCATTATACGGACAGATTAGATAATTCTTACGTAAGTAATGGTACTTTAAAGATTCTAGCTAAAAAAGAAACATATTCTTACAATGGTACTTCAAAAAACTATACATCTGCTAGATTAAACTCAAAATATGCTTTTACTTATGGAAAAGTGGAAATTAGAGCAAAAATGCCAACAGGTGTAGGTACTTTTCCTGCATTATGGATGCTAGGTCAAAACATTACAGAAACTGGTGGTTACTGGGCAGCAACAAAAGGTACAACTCCTTGGCCAGATTGTGGAGAGATAGATATTATAGAACATTGGGGAGATAATCAAGATTTTGTGCAAAGTGCTTTACATAACAGATCTAGTTTTGGAAGTACAGTTAATAAAGGAGGTAGAACTATTAGTAATGCATCTTCTGAATTTCACGTTTATACTTTAGAGTGGACGGCTACAAAAATGACATTTAGTGTAGATGGCATAGTACATTATGTTTACAATCCTGAAAATAAAAATGCAGAGAATTGGCCTTATGATGCACCACAATATCTTTTATTAAACGTAGCTATTTTACCAAATATCACAGCAGGTTTTTCAGAAAGTGCTATGGAAGTAGATTATGTAAGGGTTTATCAAGAATCAGCAAGTCTAAGTACAGAAGATAATACTATTAAAAACCAGGCCTTGAATGTATATCCTAATCCTTCAAACAGTAGAGTTACAGTTAACTTGGGAAACGTAGAAGGAGAAAGTGAATTAGTCTTGTATAGCATTACAGGTAAAAAAGTTCATAGCTTCTCTCAGGATATTCCATCTGAAACCCATGATATCTCATTTTTAAAAAGAGGTGTATATTTTTTACAAGTGGCCTCTTCTAAAAACTCGAAAGTAGTTAAGCTGATTAAAAACTAATAGATAATCTAAATTATTTATTATAAGATAATTAGCGGTTGCAGGGTTAATAATTTTTTCATAGATTTATAAAAACTAATCCTCCATTCGCCATGTATTACCAAAATCAATTCCAAAATTATAAACGGCATCTAAAAGATAGATACGTAAACTTAGTTGAGAAATCGAATAACTATAGATTTGTAGACGAAGCTAAAAGTGATTTGGCAGCCTTTAAAGCGATGAAGCTATTAGAGAAAATTAATCAAGTAAACTATTTAGATAGAGATCTGGTTATTTAATCTAAAGACTTTCTAAAGTTTTTAAAATAATCGAAAGCTTTTAGAAGTCTAGAACCATACCAAGAAAAATACTCACCATCTACCAACTGTATTTGTAATTCTTTATGCTTGTTTGTAAAGGATGTAAAATCTTTCTCCTTAAAAGGATAAGGTTCAGAAGAAAGTAAAATCAACTCCACCTTTTTTTTTAATTGATCAATATCAACCTCAGGATATCTCTCTTTATTTATAAAGATGTTTTTAAACTTATTGATAGTGAGCATGTGGTTTATAAAGGTTCCATTTCCAGCTGCCATCCATGGATTTTTCCAAATGAAATAAGCCACATTTAAAGTTTCTTTATTTGCAATAAATAATTCGAACTTTCTAAATTCAGTGCGTATATTTTTGACTAAAATTGTCGCTTTTTCTGTGCAAGAAAATATAGTTCCATATTGTAATATTAAATCTAGAGTGTCTTGTAGTGTAGCAATGTCTGATACATGAACAACAGCAATTTCTTGGCATTTTTTTACAATATCTTTGGTGTTCTCTTCCTTATTACAAAGTATGATGTCTGGCTTTAATTCTCGAATTTTATCAAAATGAACATTTTTGGTTCCACCAACAATAGTTTTTGATTTTCTTAAGTGAGTAGGATGTACACAAAATTTGGTGACCCCTACAATTGAAGTCTCTAAATCTAAATCTACTAAAAGTTCAGTTAAACTTGGTACTAAACAAACAATTCTAGAAGGTGTTTTTTGCAATTCAAAAATGGTATTCATTTGATCTTTGAACTGCATAGATTTCTATTTTAAAATAACTTCCATTTCTGTTTGTAATTCCTTTGCTTTTAATGCAGCAGCATTTGCAAAATCTTCATTTTTAGAAGCGTATATTATACCTCTAGAAGAGTTTACCAATAACCCAATATTTTCAGTTAAACCGTATTTACAGACATCTTGCAAATTTCCTCCTTGAGCACCAACTCCAGGTACTAATAAAAAAGCTTCAGGTACAATTTTACGAATTTCAGCAAAATACTCAGCTTTTGTAGCACCAACAACATACATCAAATTATGAGAGTTTTCCCAGGTTTTAGAAGTTTCTAAAACCAATTTGTAAAGCTCTTTATTATCTACTTTTTTGGTTTGAAAATCAAACGCACCTTCATTAGACGTTAATGCAAGCATAATAGTGTGCTTATCTTTTATGGCTAAAAAAGGCTCTACAGAATCTTTACCCATATATGGGGCTACAGTTACAGAATCAAAACCTAAATCTTCTAAGAAAGCTCTTGCATACATGTTAGAAGTATTACCAATATCACCTCTTTTTGCATCAGCTATAGTATAGATTTCAGGGTAATTTTCATTCAGATAATTGATTGTTTTCTCTAAACATTGCCAACCTTTTAAACCATAAACTTCATAAAAAGCAATATTAGGTTTGTAGGCAACACATAAATGATGAGTTGCATCAATAATGGCTTTGTTAAACTCGAAAATAGGATTTTCTGATGCTAATAAATGTGTTGGTAGTTTGTCTAAATCAGGATCTAAACCAATACATAAAAATGATTTTTTTTGATTTATTTGTGATATAAGTTCGGCTGTTGTCATTAGTTTTGCTTAAAGTGATACAAAAATACTATTTTTAACGGGTAACATTTGTAAGATCTTAATTTTTTAAAAGACAATTTTTAGATGAAAAGATTAATCTTATTACTTTTTATAGTTTTAGTGAGCTGTAATAAAGAACAACCAACTACATTTTCTGAGCCTGCAAATTTAGAAATGCTGGTTGGTGTAGATGGCACTAAAATTACCTTTAGAGAGGTGCTTTACAAACATAAAGGCAAAAAAATATTGATTGATTTTTGGGCCTCTTGGTGCAAAGATTGTATTGTAGGTTTTCCAAAATTAAATCAACTGCAAAAAGAATTTCCAGATGTAGAATATGTGTTTTTATCAACAGACTTTAGTCAGCCTTCTTGGAAAAAAGGAATAAAAAAATATAAAATTAAAGGTGAGCACTATAATTTGCCAAAAGGCATGAATGATGGCGATCTTGTAGAGTTTATAAACCTTTCTTGGATACCAACTTATATGGTTATTGATGAAGAAGGAGAAATTGCCTTATTTAAAGCTACGAATATTACAGATAAAGCTATCAGAGAGGCTCTTGAAGATAATTAAGGAAACGTTTTAGTAACTATTTAGTATTTAAAAGAATATTTACAGATCATTTCTTAATTTTACCATAGTTTTAAATACATCCTTATGAGAAAAAAAATAGTAGCAGGTAACTGGAAAATGAATAATGATTTAGCAGAGACAAAATCATTAATTAACGGTATTCAGAGTGAAATAGAAAACCTTGAATTAAATAATACAAGAGTTATTGTTTCTCCTTCTTATGTAAATTTATCATTAGCTTTAGAGTTAACTTCTTCAAATAAAATAGAAGTTGCTTCACAAAATATGCACCAAGCAAAAAGTGGAGCTTTTACAGGTGAAGTATCTGCAGATATGTTAAAGTCATTGGGTATTAAATCTGTTATTATTGGCCATTCTGAAAGAAGGCAATATTTTAATGAAACTGATGCTTTATTGGCGGAAAAAATGGATGCTATTATTGCCAACAACTTAGAAGCTATCTTTTGTTTTGGAGAGCTTTTAGAAGATAGAAAATCCGACAACCATTTTAATGTGGTAGAAAGTCAGTTAAAAAATGCTTTATTTCATTTAAAAGCAGAAGATTTCTCGAGTATTGTTTTAGCTTATGAACCTGTTTGGGCTATTGGTACTGGTGAGACTGCAAGTCCTGAACAAGCACAAGAAATGCATGCATTTATTAGAAAAACAATTGCAGAAAAATACAATCAAGAAGTAGCAGACAGCATTTCTATTTTATATGGTGGTAGTGTTAAACCTGCAAATGCAGTAGAAATATTTTCTAAAGAAGATGTTGATGGTGGTTTAATTGGTGGTGCATCTTTAAAACCTGCCGATTTTGCAGCTATTATAAAAGCAATTTAACTTAAGTAAAACAAATACTTTGGTATAAAACCAATAAATTTGCATCAAGATTAAATCTTGATGCATTTTTTATTATGGATAATATATATATCGAATATACTTTTACAATAACACCTAAAGAGCCAGCTTCAGAAATTTTAATAGCTGAGTTAGGTTCTGTGGGTTTTGAAAGTTTTGTAGAAACAGAAAATGGTGTAATTGCCTACATTCAAAAAGACGATCACTCTTCAACTGTTTTAGAAGATATTTATATTCTAAGTTCTAATGAATTTTCAATTTCATATACTAAAAAAGAGGTTGCACAGACTAATTGGAATGCAGAATGGGAGAAAAACTTCACCTCAATTCAGGTAAACGATTTGGTAAGTATTAGAGCGCCTTTTCATGAGAATCCTAATTTGCAATATGATATTGTAATAGAGCCAAAAATGAGTTTTGGAACTGGGCATCATGAAACTACGCACATGATGATTCAGCATTTATTGGCATTAGATTTAAAGGATAAAAAGACTTTAGATATGGGATGTGGAACTGGAATTTTAGCAATTTTCGCTGAAATGAAAGGTGCAAAACCCATAGATGCCATAGATATTGATAATTGGTGTTATGAAAACTCAATAGAAAATGTAAAACGTAATAATTGTTCAGAAATAAGCGTTTATGAAGGTGATTCTTCTTTGTTACATGATAAAAAGTACGATGTAATTATTGCGAACATCAATAGGAATATTTTGTTAGCAGATATGGAAATCTACACAAATTGTTTAAACGATAAAGGTGTTTTATTATTAAGTGGTTTTTATAAAGAAGATATTTCTATCATAGATGATGAGGTTTCTAAGTATAACTTAAAGTTAGAAAAAACGATAGAAAGAAATAATTGGGTTGCTTTAAAATACAATAAATTGTAATTTTGAAAATATGAGTACTAAAGAAAAAATTCAAGAGGAAGTAGACGTCTTAGAAAAAGAGGTTTTTCAGCACGAAATTGTTTTGCATAATGATGATGTAAATACGTTCGATTTTGTAATTGAATCTTTAATCAATGTTTGCGATCATACTTTAGAACAAGCTGAGCAGTGTACTATTTTAGTACACTATAAAGGTAAATGCACTGTTAAGTCTGGTGAATTTAAAGATTTAGAGCCAAGGTGTTCTAAATTATTGCAATTAGGTTTATCTGCAGAACTCGTTTAATTATGGAAAACGTATTAAAGTATTACGAGTTTTCGGATTTTAAGAAAGACAGTTCTGAAGCATTTTTTAATAACGATATTGCATATACTGAGCTAAATGATACTCATTTTTTGATTTTTGAAAAAGAGGAAAATCAATTTAATTTGTATGTGTCTAAATACAATTCAAGAAGTGAAATTGGTAAAAAGAAACCGCTTATTTTAGAATTGTTGGTTTCTAATTACGATAAAAGTAAGCCTGAGCATAGGTTAGCTATAAAACAATATCTTAATTAAAGATAAATTAAAAAGCCCATAAAATTTTCTTTTATGGGCTTAGTATTTAATTATTCTTTCTCTTTCAAAAACTCTTTAACCATACCATAAATAATGGTGTCTTTGTCGTTGTTTATTTCTCTCCATTTTAAAACTTTAACGTAAGCTTTTTTGCCATTTTTATCAAAAATCTCATCAATAGAGTTTAAATCGTTACCAGTTATTGCAACCACCAAATCTTTCTCATAATATGCTTGCGCATATTTATCTCCAAAAAGATCGAAGTTGTCTTTACCTATATGCGAATAAATATCATATGAAAATAAGTGTCCCAAATGTTTTACGTAAGCAGGATTTACATATTGTATGATAAAACGATTACCACGTTTTACCTTTTGCCAAACTGGTAAAGGAAAACCTTGATAAGTTCTATTGAAAATAATCATGTTCTTTTTAAGCGAAATGCTTTTTTCCTTCAGTTTTACAACTTCAATTTTTACATTTTGGTTTTCAGTTCTTAAAAAGTACGTTGATGTTGTTAAAAACAACAAAGAGATATAGGTAATAATTTTATGTTTCTTTTCTAAATTGGAAACAGTAAATAATAGAGACTGAGCCTTAAGTCCTAATTTTTTCATAAATAACGGGTATCAGATTATTTAAAAAATTTTCGGGGGTTGGTAAATGAATGTTAAAAGATCTTTTTTACAATGTTCGATGGTATAAATAAGAACTGTAACTTAAATAGGGAATTACATAACCATTATTAGGGCAAATGGAGTAGTGGAGCATAATTGTAGGGGTTAAAAGTGAAAATCAAATATAGTCAAAAAAAGCATATAAGAACAATACCCTTGTTCTTTTCATGCTAAATTGTTAGTAAAGTAAAGGTGACTTATTTTTTTATTTTGGTAATTCTTTGCACCATTCCATAAACTAAAGTATCCTTATTATCTCTAATACTTCTCCATTTTAAAACGTGTCCATTAATTGGCGCTCCAGATTTATCTAGAAATTCTTCAGTAGTAGTTAAAGTTGTTCCTGTTATAGAAACAGCAATGTCATTTTCATAAAATATTTGTGCAGATTTTTTTGGCCAAAGCTCAAAATTATTTTTTCCAATAACCAGGTATTGATCATTATTAAAAAAATGACCAAATTCCTTAACAAAAGCAGGGTTAGTATACTGCATGATAAACTCGTTACCTCTTTTTACTTTTTGCCAAACAGGTAAAGGAAATTCTTCATAACTTCTGTTGAAGATTACCATATTCTGTTTCAAGTTTAAATTACGCTCTTTTACAATTGCGTAATCTACCTTTACTCTTTGATTTTCTGTTCTTAAGAAATAGGTAGATATGGTTAAAAAAAGCAACGAAGCATAAGTAATTACTTTATGTTTACGTTCTATATTAGAAACTGCAAAGAGTAATTTACGAGAATTAAAACTTAATTTCTTCATTTACCTCCCTGTTTAAATAAGTGCAAAGATTCTGAATTTACAGTGTAGATGTTGTTAAACCATAAATTATAAATCCAATAAAATAAACGTATAGGGGTTATATATGAGGTATTATCACCTGTAAGCAAAGGCGATTGAATATAGAAAGCATTAGTTTTTATATTATCCATAGTTGAGGGAATTGTAGGGATTATTTAAAATACTAATTATTTGTTTCAACAAATAATAAGGCAAATATAAAAATATAAGATATATAGCCAATATTAATACTCTAATATACAAAGTAAAATTATATATATAGACTAATTATAAATTAAAATAAAAAAAAACTCATTTTAATTAAAAAATGAGTTTTTTTGTGACCATGCTAGGATTCAAACCTAGAACCTCTTGAGCCGTAATCAAGTGCGCTATTCAGTTGCGCCACATGGCCTTTTTGCGGGTGCAAATATAATATCATTTTTTTAATATAGAAAGCCTTATGAGGTTTTTATGAATTTATTTCATTCTTAAAATTTTCTACAACTGCATTTGCTTTATCTAAATCTGTATTGGCAGCATACAGCTCTATAGAATTACCCAAGGCTCCAAAGCCAGCTAAATTTCCTGAGTTTACCCTGTCTTTTATAATGGTTTTAATGTTTGCTTCTTCTAACAAAGAATTTAGTCTATTAACTAAAATAGAGCTTCCTGTAAATACTTTAATATATTCTATTTCCATAATGTTTGTTTTAATCTAAAGATTTCATAGTAACAAATGCTCGCCAACCAATAATGGCAAGTTGTATTTTTGATGCTTTAGAGATGTCTAATTCTTTTTTGGTGTAAGAAGGTAAAATTACCTTATTTACTTTAGCTAATGTTTTAAATAATTTTTTCTTCATTACTGTTTGGTTGGTCGTAAAAGGTAGCAAAAATGTACAACTTTATTTTGGTTATAGCAAGTTGTACTTAATTTCTTAGAATAGAATTATATAAATGATTTCTGCAACAAGTGTAATAAATTTAACCAGTAGTAAGATCATAATTTCTGTGAATTTTAAGTTGAATTTTAATTTTCTGATTTCAATATAAAATCTTAAAATGCTATCAACCTAAAGTTTATAATACTATTAATTAAATTTGTTTTACAATAATAATTAAATAAATAGTTTTAGTTATAATATTTTAAACATTTGCTAGGTGTTAGTTTATTTTTATAATTAATTTATATGAAAAATGCTTAAATGTGTTATCAAGTAAAGGGCTGTTTTAAGTGGATTTATAATTGTAAAGGAAATTTCATCTTTAATTGGTTGTATTTTGCACTTTTCATCTTTATCGAATTTAACTAATTGTATAATCTTGTATCTTTGGCAAAAAGATTTTAGATGAATTTTTTACTAATTATTGTTGGTTTAGTATTGTTAATTTTAGGTGGAGACTGGTTGTTAAAATCGGCAGTAGCATTATCGCTTAAATTAAAAATTTCTAAAGTTGTAATAGGGATGACAGTAGTTTCTTTTGCTACTTCTGCTCCTGAACTTATTGTTAGTATAAACGCAGCTTTAACTGGCTCATCAGATTTGGCTTTAGGTAATGTAATTGGCTCTAATGTTGCTAATTTAGGTTTGGTGCTAGGTATTACTTTGTTATTAGGTTCTATGGGGGTTAGTAAAGACTTTTACAAGTTGAATTGGCCTGTAATGATGATAGCTTCATTGTTATTATATTTCTTTCTTTTGAGTGATTCTGTAATTGTTTGGTGGGAAGGTTTGTTTCTGTTTGTATTCTTAATCTGTTTTATTGTCTATTTACTGCGTTCCCAAAAAGAGTTTGATCTTGATGATATTATAGAAGAAGAAATTCTATTACCTAATCATAAAACATTCTTTTACTTTTTAATAGGTGGTTTAGGCCTTTGGGGAGGATCAGAATTATTGATTAAAGGAGCAACTTCGTTAGCATTAGAATTTGGAGTAACTGAGAGAGTAATAGGAGTTACCTTAGTTTCTATAGGAACAAGTGTGCCTGAGTTAGCAGCTTCTGTAATTGCAGTTCTTAAAAAAGAAAAAGCCATTTCACTAGGAAATTTAATTGGCTCTAACATATTTAATATACTTGCTGTAATTGGTATTACTTCAATAATAACTCCTGTGTCATTATCAGATCAAAGATTGTTGTCAAGTGATATTTTATGGATGTTAGCTATTTCATTTAGTATTTTGCCAATGGTTCTACTGCCAAAGAAATTCAAACTCAATTGGGTAAATGGTGTACTTTTGTTGGGTGCTTATTGTGCTTTTATTTACGTAATTATATAGTTGGTTGTTCTTTCTTTAAAACAAAGTGTTTTAATGCCATTAGAATAGCAACACCTAAAAAAGCAAATACTGTCATAAATAACCAAGTTAATTCATAGCCTATAAAACTAATCATTTGCATTCCTGAGTTATGGCTAAAAATACTAGCTAGCGAAAATGATATTGCATACATAGCCATATATTCTCCTTGATTGCCTTTTTTACCTCTTTCCATTGCAAAAGCATTTGAGAAAGGAAAAGCAATCATTTCTCCAATGGTCATCAACAAAATGCCTACAAATAAAACTCCTATCCAAGATGTAGTTAAAAGGATAACAAAACTTAATGAGACTAAAAATAGACCTAAAGCAACAAGCTTTATCTTATCTTTTTTCAAATTTTCTAACCAATGAATAAGTGGCATTTCAAAAACGAAAATGAAAAAACCATTAAAACCCATGAGTAAGCCAATTTCGAATTCGCTTAAATTTCTAATGTCTTTGTAATATAATGGCATTGTAGAAAAGTATTGCATAAAAGTAAATCCGAAGATGAACATTCCTATAAAAAAGATCCAAAATGCTTTGTCTTTATAAACTGATACTGGTTTTTCTACAATAACATTATCTAGTTCTTTTACTTTTTTAGGATGTAAAACAAATACTAATACCAAGGATGCTAAAATGCAAGTAATGCCATCAACCCAAAAAAGTGCATAATAACCAATACCTGTAATAATTATTCCACCAATTGCAGGTCCAGCAGAAAAACCAAGATTGATTGCCAAACGAATCAAAGTTACAGATCTGGTTTTGTTTTCTGGTTTACTGTAGGCATTTAGAGCAACAAACATTGCAGGTCTAAAAGCATCTGCTGCTAGCATTGTTAATAATATTCCAAGACAAAAAGACTCAAAAGTAGACAGGGTTTGTAATAAAATAAAGAATATTCCTGAGATTAGTAAACTGCTAAACATTACTTTATAATAGCCTATTTTGTCTGTCAGTTTTCCTCCAAGCCATGTGCCTAAAACAGAACCTAATCCCCAAAAAGATAATATCCAACCTACATTTGCTAAGCTAAACCCTAAATTTTTATTAAGGTATAAAGATAAAAACGGAATTACCATTGTTCCTGCTCTATTCACCAAAGTAATTAATGAAAGCCACCAAACCTCTTTAGAAAGGCCTTTAAAGGTGTTTACATAATTGGTTAGAATATTTTTCATCTGGATTATTAGTGTGATAAAATCAAAAAGCCCAATTTCTAGATTGGGCTTTTAATTAATATATTTATTGAATAGAATTAAAAGTGCAACCTCAAATTTGTATAATTGGTAAGTTAGATTTATAAATTCTATTTTTCATTTGCATTAATTACAGGGTAAACGTACGTAAAATTATTGAATATCGTATTTTTGAAAGATAAACATGCTCTAATGAAAAGACTATTTCTACCTAGTTTAATTGTTTTAATATTGATAATATCTTGCAATTCTAAAGATAAAAGACCTTTGTTAGGTGATACTCCATATCAACAAAAATTGAATGCAAGTTTTAAAGATGCTACATCATCACCTTTAAAAAAGATAGATATTAAGGTTTTTAAGGGCTTAGATTTTTTTCCTGTAGATTCAAACTTTATTGTCACAGCAAAACTTACTAAAATCGAAAATGCGCCTATTTTTAAAATGGCAACTACTACAGATAGAACTCCTTTATATAAAGAATATGGAGTTTTAGATTTTACGATTAATAATAAGGCATTACAACTTACAGTATATCAAAGTCAAGAGGATTTAGAAGATGAGCAGTATAAAGATTATCTGTTTATCCCTTTTACAGATGAAACTTCTGGCAATGAATCTTATGGAGGAGGTCGTTATATGGATGTTATGTTAACTGATATTAAAAATGATCAAACAATTCAACTCAATTTTAACAACACCTATAACCCTTATTGCGCTTATAATGAAAAGTTTTCTTGCCCAATTACACCAAGAAAAAATCATTTAGATATAGAAATAAAAGCGGGTATTAAAGATTTTAAAAAGCATTAAGCGTCTAAAGAAATACTGTTTTTAGCGTCTTCAAGAATTGCGTTTTCTAAGTTATTTAAATGATGCTGTCTTACTTTTAGTTTTGTTTCAGCATGTGCTTTCTTGTTTAGTTTAGTAAACATTTCAGCAACCTTTTTTGCAGTAGGTATTAAGTGAGTTTCAGGCACAATCATGTCTAAAAAACCTGCTTTTACAGCGTCTTTAGGATTAAAGATTTCAGCATTATTAACACTTCTGTTTAAATATACTTCAGATAGTCTTGCATTAGCAATGGCAATACCAGCATTATGCATGGTCATTCCAATTAGCACTTCATTTAGTCCAATTTTAAAATCGCCTTCTACACCAATTCTATAATCTACAGATAATAATAAAAATGCACCTTTAGCAATAGCATGACCATTACAAGCTAAAATTATTGGTTTAGAAAAAGACAACATTCTTAAAGAAAGTTTAGAACCTTTGGTTACTAATTCTATGGCAGATTCAGGTGATTTTGTCATCACTTTTAAATCGAAACCTCCAGAAAAAATACCATCTGTACCTGTTAGAATAACTACCTTATCTTCTTTGTCAGCTTTATCTAAGCCTGCATTTAAACCTGCAATAACTTCGTGAGAAATCGCATTCGCTTTTCCGTTATTAATAGTAATTATTGCGTAGTTTTCTTCTGATTGATAAGTTACAAATTCGTTCATTTTCTGAGTTATATTAATTTAATAAGGTACATTCCTGCAAAAACAGCTAAGAAACCTGTGATAAAACTGACAATTGTATAGAATGCAAATGAGGTAAAATCTCCTGATTTTAAGAATACATGATTCTCGTACGCAAAAGTAGAAAAGGTAGTAAAGCCACCACAAAAACCTGTTGCCAATAATAATGTATGATTTTCTGAAATGGCATCGTTTTTTGCTGCATATCCTAAAATCAAACCTATTAAAAGGCTACCTAAAATATTTGCAGCAAAAGTGCCATAAGGCACTCCTGTTTCAGTGTTGTTTAGCCATTTGCCAATGATGTATCGCAAAACGCTTCCAAACCCTCCACCAATAAAAACAAGAAATAAGCTTTTCATTACAAATCTAATTGATCAATGTTTCTCCAATTTTTCTTGTCTACTATAGTACCTTTATTTAAAATCATAATTCCAGGATTAGATCTTATCATGGTTTTTAAAGTAGTTTCATCACAAAATAAAAATTCAAAATCTAGTTGATAACGCTCTTTGGTTAAATCTATGATATCAGAAAAAGAGGCAGAAACACCGTAAATGCTGTAGCCTTTTGCTTTAGCATCTGTAGCTAACTTTTTAATTTCTGGAAATGCACTGTAATTCGACTTTTCCAAACTAGGCATAATTACTAAAATAACTTTTTCTTTTGCTAAAATTTGTGGAGCCAAATCGTTTTGGGAATCTTCTAAAAAGAAATCATGAATTGGTGGAATTTTACCATCATTTTTATATTCCATTCCTTCAGGAATATTTGTACCAATAGCATATGCTCTAAAGTCAATAATTGGTAAATTAACCAAAACATACCAAGTAATTGCTGCTGATATTAATAATGATAAAAAGACAATAAAGCCATTGTTATTCCTCGGTAAAATAGGGTTGATAAATTTTATTTTAAAACCAATAAAGAATATTAAAATGGTTAGTATTACATCTTTCCAAAAGGTCTCCCAAGGCGTAAGTTTAATAGCATCACCAAAGCAGCCACAATCTGTAACTTTATCAAAATAAGCAGAGTACCAAGTTAAAAATAGAAAGAATAGAATAATTAGTTTTAAGCTGTTTACGGTAAATTTTCGTTTCCAACCTACTAAAAGAGCAACACCTAAAACTATTTCTGCAATAATTAAAAATATTGCAAAAGGTAAGGCATAAGGTATCAGAAACTCTAAATTTAGTACACCTTCAGAAAAATATTCTTCAAATTTGTATTGAGAACCAATAGGATCTACCAACTTCACAAATCCAGAGAAAATAAATAATCCTCCAACAATAATTCTAGAAATTTGGACTAAAATATTGATGAATGTATCTTTTTGTTTTACCATAAAATTTAAATTTAATTCTGCAAATGAATCATTGCAAAAACAGCATAATTGATCATGTCTTGGTAGTTGGCATCAATACCTTCAGATACAATTGTTTTTCCTTTATTATCTTCTATTTGTTTTACACGAAGTAATTTTTGAAGAATTAAATCGGTTAAACTAGAAACACGCATATCTCTCCAAGCTTCTCCATAATCATGATTTTTATTCATCATTAATTCTTTGGTAATTTTCACGTGCTTATCATAAAGTAAAGTAGCTTCTTCAGTAGACAAATCTGGATTTTCAACCACACCTTTTTCTAGTTGAATTAAAGCCATTACAGAATAGTTGATAATACCAATAAATTCAGACTTTTCACCTTCATCTACTTTACGAACATCATTCTCTTGTAATTGTCTAATTCGTTGTGCTTTTATAAATATTTGATCTGTTAATGAAGGCAAACGTAAAATACGCCAAGCACTTCCATAATCTGTCATTTTTTTTATGAATAAACTTCTGCATTCTTCAACTACAGCATCATATTGTTTTGAGGTGTCTTGCATTTTTTAATAAAAAGAATTTATCAAATGTAGTAAATCTTATATCCAATTCATTTATTTTTACAATGAAATTAACAATGATTTTATGAAAAGAGTAGTTGTGTTTTGTGGTTCTAGTATAGGTTTTAATCCTGTTTACAAAAAAGCCGCAAAATCTTTGGGGCACTATTTTGCAACTCATAATATTGGGTTAGTTTATGGTGGAGGTAAAATAGGAATGATGGGTGTTTTAGCAGATACCATTTTAGAAAATGAAGGTGAAGTTATTGGAGTAATACCTAAACTTTTAGAAAAGGTTGAAGTGATTCATGCAGGTGTAGAAGAAATGATTGTTTGTAAAAACATGAGTGAGCGTAAAGTAATCATGAGTAAATTGGTAGATGGTTACATTACACTTCCTGGTGGTTTTGGTACTTTAGATGAGCTTTTTGAAGCACTTACCTTAAACCAATTGCATATAGAACAAAAGCCTGTAGGTTTGCTGAATATTAACGGATTTTTTGATGCCATTTTAATGCAAATTGATAAAATGGTTGAAGAAGGTTATGTGAGACCAGAAAATAGAAAGCTCTTAATTGTTGCAAATACTGTAGATGATTTAATGATAAAAATGCAGCAATATGTTGCTCCAGAGTTAGGGCATGTAATTCAAAAAGTGGTAAAATAGAATGACGATTAACTGCAAAGGCAATTTGATAGATTTAGCTTCTCCAAAAGTTATGGGGATTTTAAACATAACTCCAGATTCTTTTTATGATGGAGGAAAGTACAAAGACGAAAACGCCATTTTAAGACAAGTTGATAAAATGTTAGAAGAAGGTGCAACATTTATAGATGTTGGTGCCTATTCTTCTAGACCAGGAGCAGCACATATTTCTGAAGAAGAAGAATTAAAAAGAATTTTACCAGTAGTTGATTTGTTGGTAAAAAACTTTCCAGACATTATTCTTTCTATAGATACATTTAGAAGCGCTGTTGCTAGAGCCACAATAGGTTCTGGTGCAGCACTAATTAATGATATTTCAGGTGGTAATATGGATGACCAAATGTTTGCAACTGTTGCAGATTTGCAAGTTCCATACGTTTTAATGCATATGTTAGGTACACCACAAAATATGCAGAAAAATCCTGTTTATGAAGATGTAACAAAAGAGATAATTTCCTTTTTTGCAGCACAGATTTTTAAATTACATCAATTAAAGTTAAATGATGTAATCATTGATGTTGGTTTTGGTTTTGGTAAAACGTTAGAACATAACTTTGAGATTTTAAAAAACTTATCACTTTTCAAAAGTTTAGATGCACCTATTTTGGCAGGTGTTTCTAGAAAATCGATGTTGTACAAAACTTTAGATGTTTCTGCTAAAGAAGCCTTAAATGCAACCACTTCTGCAAACACTATTGCTTTGTTAAATGGTGCAAATATTCTACGAGTGCATGATGTAAAAGAAGCTTTAGAGGCTGTAAAAATTGTACAGCAAATAAAATAAATTAATTCAAATTCTTCATTTATAGTCTAGCCCTGATTGAACGATTTGTTTGAGCTCTTTTGAAGCATGAAAAAAGCGAGTAGTGAAAGCAGGAAATGGCTTCAGAAAAATAGCAAAAAGACCTGGGTAAATTAATTTTACTTCACAAATTTTCTATGTATTTTTGCAAACTATGCAAGAAACAAAAAAACATCAATTAACAGATTGGTTACCAACTACAAACAGGGAAGTTAAAATCCGTGGATGGGATCAATTAGATGTTATTTTATTTAGTGGAGATGCTTATGTAGATCATCCTTCTTTTGGGCCAGCAGTAATTGGTCGAATTTTAGAAAGCTATGGTTTACGAGTTGCTATTGTGCCTCAGCCAAATGTAAATGATAATTTACAAGATTTTGAAAAACTGGGTAAGCCAAGACTATTTTTTGGTTGTACTGGTGGTTGTATGGATCCTATGGTTTCTAACTACACAGCTAGCAAAAAAAGAAGAGATAAAGATGCATACACACCAAATGGTGATAAAGGTTTTAGACCAGACTATGCAACATCTGTGTATTCTAGAATATTAAAAGATAAATTTCCTGATGTACCAGTTTTAATTGGTGGTATAGAAGCTTCTTTAAGAAGAGTAACTCATTATGATTATTGGTCTGATAAATTGTTACCTACTATTTTAGAAACCTCAAGGGCAGATATGCTTGTTTACGGAATGGGTGAACAGCCTTTGCGTGAAATTGTAACTTTATTGCAAAAAGGAGTGCCTTTTTCTAGTTTAAAAAACATTAAACAAACTGCAGTTTTAATTGATCAGAAAGAAGAGAAATTACCTGTTATAAATGATTGGGAGGATGTAACTATCAATTCTCATGAAGCCTGTTTGAAAGACAAAAAGACGTTCGCCTCTAATTTTAAAGTGATAGAGCAAGAGTCTAATAAATTAAAAGCGAGAAGGATTTTACAGGATGTTAAAGGTAAAACCTTAGTTATTAATCCGCCCTTTCCAACAATGACAGAAAAGGAGATTGATGGTTCTTTTGATTTGCCTTACACAAGATTACCACATCCAAAATATGATAAACGTGGACCTATACCTGCGTTTGAAATGATTAAATTTTCTATTAATATACATAGAGGATGTTTTGGTGGATGTAGCTTTTGTACAATTTCTGCACATCAAGGAAAATTTATTGCAAGTAGGAGCCAAGAATCTGTTTTGAGAGAAGTAGATAAGGTTGCAAATATGCCAGACTTTAAAGGTTATTTGTCTGATATTGGTGGGCCTTCTGCAAACATGTATCAAATGAAAGGTAAAGTACAATCTATCTGTGATAAGTGTGTTGCTCCAAGTTGTATTTCGCCTGTAATTTGTTCTAATTTAGATACCTCTCATAAACCGTTAACAGATTTATATCAAGCAGTAGATAAACATCCGAAGATTAAAAAATCTTTTATAGGTAGTGGAATTAGACATGATATGTTGGTTCCTGAATTTAATAAAAATGCAGATCCTAAAGAATTGGATGCTTATACAGAAGAGGTAATGACCAAGCATGTTTCTGGTCGTTTAAAAGTAGCGCCAGAACACACTTCAGATCCTGTTTTAAAATTAATGCGTAAACCATCTTTTACGTATTTTCATAAGTTTAAAGAACGTTTTGATAGAATTAATATTAGGAAGAAATTGAACTTACAATTAATTCCGTATTTTATTTCTAGTCATCCTGCAAGTGAAGTGGAAGATATGGCTAACTTGGCTGCTGAAACTAAAAATATGGGCTTTCAGCTAGAACAAGTTCAAGGTTTTACGCCAACTCCAATGACGGTTGCTACAGTAATTTATTATTCAGGGTATCATCCTTATACATTAAAACCAACTAGAACTCCTAAGACTAAAAAGGAGAAAGAAGATCAGCATAAATTTTTCTTTTGGTATAAAAAGGAAAATAAAGATTGGATTAGAAATACCTTAAATAAAGTAGGAAGACAAGATTTGTTAAATGTTTTGTTGCCAGAAAATAAATCGTGGCAAAAGAATAAAAAGGCAAAGCCTGCTAAAAACACTTTTGATGATGCTGTCCCTTTTAATAGAAGAAAAAAGAAAGTAACTCGTAGTTCTTCTAAAAAAAGACGAAGATAAATTTACTCTGGTAAAACTGTAATGTGAACTTTTAAAATACATTCATTTTTATAATCAGTATCAGCAGTAAAAGCTTTAATAACTAACATATTACTTTGGCCAACTAGAGTTTGGTCTATTTTAATTTGAAAACGATTTGAATCTTGATTAATTCTTAGTTTACCAGCAAAATGATATAACTGATATTCAATTTTTCGGTCTTTTGGGTCGTTAGCTTCTACTAAAAGCTCATATTCATCGCCAATTTTTAAAATTGGTTTTTGTTGATTTTCTTCAGGATTGATAGTCCAAGTATTGCCAAGATTATCAGAAATTTTAGAAATAGAAATAAAATAATCGTCTATCTTATTTTTCTTATTGTTAAAAATGGTAATGGCATTTTTTAGATCTTGAACAATTCCAGAAAGTAAATGTTCTTGACTCTGAATTAAATCCTGACCATTATTCTGTGTTTTCTGGAACTGAAGAACTTCATTAAAGAAAACTTCAAACCTTTTTTTATCAAACAGAACAGGTAGAAAGTGATCCCAATTTTTATCTATAATTTCTTTTAAGTCTTCCAGCTCACTGTAAAAGATTATTCTTTTTTCAAATAGAAAGCCATCATTCTGCTTTTTTGAATGGGCTCTTTTTGCCACCCATTTATCAGAAATTTCTTTAGAAACTTGGTAGTGACTGCTGTCTGCATTGCCAAGAATATCAATAATTAATTGTCTTAATGTGGTGATGTATTGTTGTATCATTAATAAAACTGAGTTAAAAGAAATCTATTACAAGAGTTAGCGAAGTTAAATTTTTAAATTTTGAGAACCAAGTCTCTAATAGATTCTCTTAATTTTTTACCTAAAAGATGGCGAAAGATATTAAGAATAAAATTCCCATTCCAAATGAGGCTATAAAGCCAAAACTAATATTTAATAATATAAATTTTAAGAATGTTTTAAAATAACCTTGCTGATAAAATTTTTTCATAGCCAAGTATAGATAAATTAAAAAGAGGATTAGAAAAACCCAAACTGCTGGAGTTACATGAAAAATTAGAAATATAAAGTATATGGAGAACAGCATAAAGAATACTGTTTGCACATGAAATACAAAAATAAGATGATCTACATACGTGTATTTTCTTCTAATAAAATAGAATTTTAAGAAGAGTGTGAAAAATGGTAGAAATATAAATAAGGCAATAGATCCATAAGACAATAATTGATTAAAATACTGTTCTCTTGTTTCTTCATTTTTAGAGAAAGAATGTAAACTTTTGGCTCTTGTGAATAGAAATCTATTCGTAAAGTTTTTTTCATAACCCAAAGAATCTAGCGCATTATTAATATCAGGATTCGGATTTTCCTTTACATAATCCATAAAGGCATTAAGTTTAGAATCAAAATCTAGATTAATGCTGTCATCAGTTGAGTCTTTTTGGCTCTCTATTTTAATGGCTTCTAAATCTTTCATGAAAGTAGAATCTTTTGCTTGTTTGTCTACTTCATCTAAAATTATTTTTCTTGTTTTCTCAGGCACAGGAATAATGAAGTTTTTCATTTCGGTATCAACCTCTTTTTTTAAAGAGTCAATTTCTTTTTCCGTGAGTTTTTTAGACTTTACCTCAGTTGAATCTTTTTGTTTGATGTCGATTATTTTTTCGGTAACATTGGTAGCAAGCGCTTCATACTTTTGTACTGTTTTGTATAAACCAATCAATAAAAAGAAGATGATGGAAACCGTTAAATAGAAACGAAAAGGATTTGTGTAACGTTGTCTTTTACCACTAATATAGTCTCTTGAAACTTTACCTGGTTTTGTAAGTAGAGGTATTAGAGTGTTCCAAAATTTAGCTTCAAAATTGAATAAACCATTAAAAACTTCATGAATAAAACTTAAAAAGGTAATTCTGTAGCCATTATTGGCTTGGCCACATTCAGGGCAAAAATTTTCTGATCCGCTAAAAGGATGCCCACAATTTAAGCATGCAGGATCTTTAATTTTGGCTACTTTATTTTTACCTTTAGTTAGTTTGATAATATGGTTGTTGCAAGTTGAAACGTAGGTATGTAAACTTTAAATTCTTCTAAAGTATTGGTGTTTATCATTTTGTAATATCCGTTCATGGCACCAATATTAGATTCTAAAAAGCAGCCAGAACTGTAAGAGTAATGATCATTTGGTTGTAATACAGGGCTTTGACCAACAACACCTTCACCTTCTACAATTTCGGTTTTATTTAAACTGTCGTAAATTTTCCAAAATCGGTCTGTAAGTTGCACTGTTTCTAAAGAATGATTTTCTATAGTAATAAAGTAGGCAAAAACGTAATACAATCTATTGTTTCTATAGCTTGTACCATTAAATTTCGTTTTTACAGAAATTCGAATGCCTTTTGTTACTTGCTCAATCATTAAGGTAAATGTAGTTTTTTTGATTAAAAAATACAAATACTAACTTTAATTATCTATTTTGATTAAAAGTAGCATTTCCAACACCTATAACTCTATCATATAAACTGCCAAAAGGTTTAAAATAAACAATGACTGTGTATTCATTTTCGGTCTGAAAAAAGGTGCCATTAATTTCGTTGGTGTTTACGTTTCCAGATTCATCAACTGTAGCAAATGTATAATTATAAAAGCCTTGTTTCAGCAGTACACTTCCAGAATACATGCTATTGTTAAAATCATATTCTAGTTGAGTTTCATCTTCAATTTCAAAATTATTGAAGGCACCATATACGTGCACCTGTTTGTCTGCAAAAGGCTCGTCTGCATTTATGGTAAAATGCATTCTTGCATAATCTGCTTCAGTTCTGGCATCATTTCCGTCTAAAGTTCTAAAAACGAATTGCCCATTAATATCTGGGTTATATCTATAGGTTAAATAAGGATCATAAGTAAAAGGATATACGTAATGCTGAAATACATCACCTTTTTCAATTCTAACAATATTGATGCTTTTGTTTCTTAAGAACTTGCTGTCAAAATTTAAGTACTCATTACCACCCCAAAAGTTAGTTTGGTTAGAGTAAGTATATTTTAATTGATTAGGTTTAAAAAATGTAGGTTGTAAATCAGTAATTTTTTCATTCCAATTTTCATTTTTTAAAATAGCTACATTAATTTCCTGCTGTGGATTGTTGATTCTTAAATTAGGATAATTAACACTAAATTCGAGAGTTTGTTGTTTATTTAATGTTTTGGCATTTCTACTTCTAGACACTTGAATACCTATTGTTGCTGCACTTTCGTATAACACGAATTTACGCGTAAAAACAACGTCATCATCATCGTCTAAAACGGATAAAAGGTAATTACCACTTTTTGTAATTACTGTATTTGCATTGGGAATTCTTACTTCATAATGCGAATAACTTTGTAAAGTATTAAAAGAATTGGTGACATTAATTATGGTATTTTCGTCAAATCCATCTATAAACTGACTCGAAAGCAATCTGCTTTTTTGCCAATCGTGTGTCATGTGTTCAATTCTATATTGATAATCTTTTCCATCAGCCTCTAAATCATCAAAAGAAAGTTCTAAGGTAGTTCCTAATGGTACAATTGAAGTGTAAACATCATCACCCAAAGCCCTTAATTGAATAGATTTTATTTCTTGATTGTAGCCCTGAATGCTAGATAATAGCGTGATAATAATGAATATAAATTTCTTCATTTTACAAAAATATCAAAAGATTTCTAAGGATATTACAAAATTCAAGCCAAAAATGAATATCAATTTAAATTATTTAGAATAAATATAAATAACAAATTTAAGCCGTTTTTTATGTTTAAAATAATGCTTAAAAGCCGTAAATTTGCATGATTTTTTTAGTTAAATAAAATTCCACAATTACTATGTCAAAAGACATTCGTATTAAAAAAGGCTTAGATATTAAGCTTGTTGGTATTGCAGAAAAAACAACTACAAATAGTTCTTTAAGTAGTGTTTATGCAATAAAACCAGAAGATTTTCATGGAATTACACCAAAACTTGTTGCCAAAGAAGGAGCTGAGGTAAAAGCAGGAGATACACTTTTTTATTCTAAGAGTGACGAACGCATTTTATTTCCAAGTCCTGTTTCTGGTAAAGTTACTGAGGTAATTCGTGGAGCAAGAAGAAGAGTTATGGCTGTTAAAATAGCAGCAGATGCAACTCAAGTACATACAGATTTTGGTGTTAAAGATGCCGCAAAAATGTCTGCAGAAGAAGTAAAGAATCATTTGTTTACTTCTGGATGTTGGCCATTTATTAAGCAACGTCCATATGATGTTGTTGCGAATCCTAATCAGGCTCCAAAAGCAATCTTTATTTCTGCTTACGCAAGTGCGCCTTTGGCTGCAGATTTAGAATATACTTTAGCAGGTAAAGAAGCTGAATTACAGGCTGCAATTACTGCTGTTTCTAAATTAACAGAGGGTAAAGTGCACCTATCTGTTGGTGCTAATTCTATGTTTGCAAATTTATCTGGTGTAGAAATTCATAAGGTATCTGGCCCTCATCCTTCAGGAAATGTTGGTACGCAGATTGCAATGATAGACCCAATTAATAAGGGTGAAGTTGTATGGGTTGTAACTCCACAAGATTTAGTGGTTATTGGTGAATTGCTTTTAACTGGTAAATTAAACTTACAAAGAACAATCGCTTTAACAGGTTCTCAATTTGAGAAGCCTCAATATATTACAGCAATTGCTGGGGCGTCTATTTCCGATGTAACTGCCAATAATTTGAACAACGATAATACCAGAATTATTAGTGGAAACGTGCTTTCTGGAAAGCAAGTAGAAATTGATGGTTTCTTAGGGTATTCTGACAATCAAATTACAGCAATACCAGAAGGTGATGATTATGAGTTTTTTGGTTGGAATAAGCCAGTTTTTGATAAAATTTCTGCATCAAGAGCATTAACATTCTCTTGGTTAACTCCAAACAAAAAATACGATTTAGATACCAATACAAATGGTGAACATAGAGCATTTGTAGTTACTGGTTCTTATGAAAATGTATTTCCACTAGATATTTATCCAATGCAATTGTTAAAAGCATTTATGATAAAAGATTTAGATGAAATGGAAGCTTTAGGTGGTTACGAAGTAGCCCCAGAAGATTTTGCTTTAACAGAATTTATTTGTGTGTCTAAACAGCCACACCAAAAAATAATTCGTGAAGGTTTAGATTTAATGAGACAAGAATTAGGATAGAGTTATGAGCTTAAAACAAAACTTACATAATTTAAAAGAGAAATATAAGGGCACAAAAATGGCACCTGCATTTAATGCAATCCATACGTTTTTATATTTACCAAATGAGGTTACTCATGGAGGAACTCATATTAAAGCAGCAGATGATTTAAAGCGTACAATGAATATTGTAATTATGGCTTTAATTCCTTGTTTGCTATTTGGAATGTTTAATGCAGGTTATCAGCATTATGCAGCTATAGACGGTTCTTTAAGAGACAATGTGTTAGCTAACTTTTTTACTTGGGACAATTTTTGGATCGGTATTATTAAGGTATTACCATTAGTAATTGTTTCTTATGGAGTTGGTTTAATTGTAGAATTTATTTTTGCAGTCATTAAAGGACATGAAGTAGAAGAAGGCTATTTAGTAACTGGTATGTTAGTGCCATTAATTGTACCTGTAGATACGCCACTTTGGATGTTAGCAGTAGCAGTTGTTTTTGGTGTTGTAATTGGTAAAGAAGTTTTTGGAGGTACAGGTATGAATATCTTAAACCCGGCATTAACTATTAGAGCATTTTTATTCTTTGCATATCCAACTTGGATGTCTGGAGATAAAGTATGGGTTTACGATGCTGTTGAAAGAACAGGAACTGCAGATGCAATTTCAGGAGAAACTATTTTGGGTAGTTATGCACAAAATCAAGAGGTAATTTATTCTAATTGGGATAAATTCTTTGGTTTTATTCCTGGTTCAGTAGGTGAAACTTCTACTTTCTTAATATTATTAGGAGCAGCTTTCTTGATTTTTACTAAAATAGGAAGTTGGAGAATTATCTTATCAACATTTGTTGGTGCAGCTGTAATGGGCTTAATTTTTAACGGAATTGTAAATGCAGATATTATTACTGAATCAAGTAAATTTTATGGTTTAATGAGCACTAATTGGTGGGAACACTTAATGATTGGTGGTTTAGCATTTGGAGCTGTTTATATGGCTACAGATCCTGTAACTGGTTCTCAAACTAATAAAGGAAAATGGATTTATGGTTTCTTAATAGGTTTCATTTCAATAATGATACGTGTATTTAACCCTGCATATCCAGAAGGTGTTTTCTTAGCCATTCTATTAATGAATGTGTTTGCACCAACTATAGATCATTATGTAGTGCAAGGAAATGTAAAAAAGAGATTAAAACGTGCTAAAGTTAAAACTGCCTAATTATGAGTAAGAGAACAGATGGTAATGGTTATACAATGATTTTCGCTGTTGTAATGGTGTTAATTGTTGGTTCTTTATTGGCTTTTATGGCATCATCTTTAAAGCCAAACATTAAAGAAAATCAAAGAATAGAAAAACAACAAAACATCCTTTATGCAATGGATGTTAATGAGAATGACGAATCTAGTGCAACTTTTGTTTCTACAGCTGTTGCAGGAGAAGAGTTTTCTAAATACATCACAGAGCAACTTGTTTTAGAAAGTAAAGACGGTAAAATCGTTAAAACACAAACTAGGCAAGAATACATGGATGAAAATGCTGGTCAAGAGCCATATTTAATCGATGTAAAAAAGCAACAAGCCAATGCTAAAGTTGGTAAGGCTAGAAAATTGCCTTTATTTGTTGGTGAAAAAGATGGTAAGAAATATTATGTAGCTCCAATTTATGGTAAGGGATTATGGGATGCTATTTGGGGTTATGTTTCTATGGATGAGAATATGGTTGTTCAAGGCGCATATTTTGATCACAAAGGAGAAACTCCAGGATTAGGAGCAAACATTAAACAACGCTATTTTATGGATGATTTCTATGGAGAGCACTTACTTACAGAAGCAGGTGTTTTTAAAGGAATTACTGTTGCCAAAGGTAACAACGATCCAAAAAATGACGATAAAACAGATTATGAGGTAGATGCTATTGCTGGTGCAACAATTACTGGAGATGGTGTTACTGCAATGATAAAATCAGATTTATCATTATACGTACCTTATTTTAAATCATTAAAACAATAATTTATGGCACTTATATCAAAGAAAGACGCAGCCTTAATTAAAGATCCTTTTTTAGACAATAACCCAATTACTATTCAAGTATTAGGTATTTGTTCTGCATTAGCAATTACAGCTGAGCTTAAGGCTTCTATTGTAATGTCTGTATCAGTATTATTTGTATTAGGTTTAGGTAATGTTGTAATCTCATTAATGAGAAACATTATCCCTTCTAAAATTAGAATCATAGTTCAGTTAATTGTAGTTGCAACTTTAGTAATTATTGTTGATTTAGTGCTAAAAGCTTTTGCATACGAATTAAGTAAAACACTATCCGTATTTGTTGGTTTAATTATTACCAACTGTATTATTATGGGGCGTTTTGAGGCTTTTGCCTTAGGTAATGGTCCATGGAGATCTTTCTTAGATGGTATTGGAAATGCAGTAGGTTATGCTGTAATTCTTATTGCTGTAGGTTTCTTTAGAGAGTTATTAGGTTCAGGAACTTTATTAGGTTATAAAGTTTTAGGAGATCCAATAGAAAAGACAGGTTTATACGCAATTGGCTATGAGAATAACGGATTTATGTTATTATCACCAATGGCTTTAATTGTAGTTGGTATCATTATTTGGGTTCAGAGAACTAAGAACAAATCATTAATAGAAGAACATTAAATACAATAATCATTAATCAATAGTAATTGATTTTTGATAATTGATAATTGAAAAAAATATGGAACATATAGAATTATTTTTCAAATCGATTTTTATAGATAACATGGTTTTTGCAACATTCTTAGGGATGTGTTCTTACCTGGCTGTATCTAAAAAAGTATCTACTGCTGTTGGTTTAGGGGCTGCTGTTATATTTGTATTAGCAGTAACTGTGCCTTTAAACTGGTTATTAGATCAATATATTTTACAAGAAGGAGCACTTTCTTGGTTGGGTGAAGAATATGCACAATACGATTTAAGTTTCTTATCATTCATCATGTTTATTGCAACTATTGCAACCATGGTACAATTGGTAGAAATTATTGTTGAGAAATTCTCACCATCTTTATACAATTCTTTAGGTATATTCTTACCATTAATTGCTGTAAACTGTGCAATTTTAGGAGGTAGTTTATTCATGCAATCTAGAGAAATACCTACTTTAGGTTTGGCTTTAACTTATGGTGTGGGTTCAGGAATTGGCTGGTTTTTAGCAATTTTGGCTATTGCTGCAATTCGTGAAAAAATTAGATATTCTAGTGTTCCTCCAGCTTTAAGAGGATTAGGAATTACTTTTATAATTACTGGTTTAATGGCAATTGGTTTTATGAGCTTTGGTGGTATGTTAACAGGAGGTGATGAAAAGAAAGATGAGCCAAAGAATGAGGAAGCTAAGATTGAAGTTCAAAAAGAACTAAAGAAAGAAGAAGATGCTAAAATAGTAGCAGAAAACACAAACTTAAATAACAATTAGAATGATATTAGCAGCAGGTACAACAGGTACAGTTATTGCAACAGTAGCAGCTTTTTTACTAATTACTTTAATATTAGTTGCTTTATTGTTGTTTGTGAAGCAGAAGTTATCTCCTTCTGGTCCAGTAACCATTACAATTAATGGTGAAAAGACTTTAGAAGTAGGTTCAGGAAGTACGTTATTAACAACATTAGGTAACGAAAAAATCTTTTTACCATCAGCTTGTGGTGGTGGAGGTTCTTGTATACAATGTGAGTGTCATGTTTTAGAAGGTGGAGGAGAAGCTTTACCAACTGAAGTACCTCACTTTACTAAGAAAGAATTAAAAGCAGGAGCACGTTTAGCATGTCAGGTTAAAGTAAAACAAGACATGAACATTACAATTCCAGAAGAAGTATTCGGAATTAAAAAATGGGATGCTGTAGTTGTAAGAAATTACAATGTAGCTTCATTTATTAAGGAATTTGTAGTAGAAATTCCTGAAGACATGGGCTATAAAGCAGGTGGTTATATTCAGATTGAAATACCTCCTTGTGAAGTTAAGTTTTCTGATATGGACATTACAGCTCACCCAGAAGAGCATGAAACTCCAGATAAATTTCAAGCTGAATGGGACAAGTTTAAACTTTGGCCATTAGTAATGAAGAATACAGAAACTGTAGAAAGAGCGTATTCTATGGCCTCTTACCCTGCAGAAGGTAGAGAAATCATGTTAAATGTTCGTATTGCAACTCCACCTTTTGATAGAGCTAAAGGTGATTGGATGGATGTTAATCCTGGTGTTGCATCTTCTTACATCTTTAACTTAAAGAAAGGTGATAAGTGTGTAATTTCTGGTCCTTATGGAGAATTCTTCATCAACGAATCAGATTCAGAAATGTTATATGTTGGTGGTGGTGCTGGTATGGCTCCAATGCGTTCTCACTTGTATCACTTATTCAAAACCTTAAAAACAGGTAGAAAAGTGACTTATTGGTATGGAGGTCGTTCTAAGAGAGAACTATTTTACTTAGATCACTTTAGAGATTTAGAGAAGGAATTTCCAAACTTTAAATTTTATTTAGCGTTATCAGAACCAATGGAGGAGGATAATTGGAAAGTTAAAAAAGATATTAATGATGAAGGTGATGGTTTTGTTGGCTTTATTCATAATTGTGTAATCGATAATTACCTAAGTCATCATGAATCTCCAGAAGATATTGAGTTGTATTTCTGTGGACCACCGTTAATGAACAAAGCTGTTCAGAAAATGGGTGAAGATTTTGGAATACCAGATGAACACATCAGATTTGACGATTTTGGAGGATAGAAATTCTTCATATAGATAAAAAAGACCAACAATTATGTTGGTCTTTTTTTTGTTTATGCTTAAAAGAATTAAGGAAAAACTATGCTAAAATAGTTTCATTTAAAAATGTTTTTAAGTGATAAATAGGTTCTCCATTTTCTTGCTCAAATAACTTAGATAAATCCATTACATCCTCAACTTGATCTAATTCACACAATAGAGAAATCACAGCACAAAGTCCGTTAAAAAGCACATCATTTGCTGTGGGATTTTTTGGCTTTATATTGTAATGGCATAAAGGAGTTTCAAATCCACAAGCCTCTAAAAAGACTTTCTCTATTTTTAAAATCTCTAGGGGAGTGTACCCATTGAATTTGCGTCCCAAATTTTGATGCACCCTACCTACATAGCTTAATTCTAAAGAACCATGATCATTAGATAAATGTTTCCAACTATCATGATTGTCCAATATATTACCTACTGCACATGCAGCACAATCTTCTGGATTTAGTTGCTTGTTATGATACGCATTGTATAATTTAGTTAAGGCTTGTTCCAGTCGTTTAGAAGTCTTCATCATCATTTAATTTTGCTTTTTAAAGATAAGAAATCTTTAAAACTATTAAAAAAATTGAAAGTTAAATTATTGGTCTAAATTGTTTTCAATCTATTTTTATCTACTTTTTATAAATTGTACTTTTGAAAAACTAAAGCCACTCCATGAGAAGTATTGACAAGATTCTTTCTAGGAAGAATTATGTAAAAATCAAACTGAAAAAAATTGCAACAAATCACTTAGAATTAAAAGCCAAAATTAACGGAGTTAAAGGTAGGTTTATTCTAGATACTGGCGCATCTAATTCATGCGTTGGTTTAGACCTGATTAGTTTTTTTAAGTTGGACGCAGAAGAGAGTGAAACTAAGGCTGCAGGAGCAGGAGCCACAGGAATGGAGACACAACAATCTAAAGGAAATAATTTAAAAATTGGCGACTGGAAAACAAATAAAAGTCATTTAGTATTATTTAACCTTGAGCATGTAAATACTGCCTTAGAACAACACAATGCTAAGAAAGTACATGGTATTATAGGTGCTGATATTCTAGAGAAAGGAAAAGCATTTATAGACTACAAACAACACGTTTTATATTTAAAGAAGAAAAAATAAAATTTAATACAAAGAATATGAGTTTACAAAAACAGGTAATGACAAAAATGAAAGAGGCAATGAAAGCAAAAGATACTGTTGCTTTACAAGCGTTAAGAGCTGTAAAATCTGCTTTTTTATTGGCTAAAACTGAGTCTGGAGCTCAAGAAGAAATTTCTGAAGAACAAGAATTGAAAATTATTCAGAAGCAAGTTAAACAACGAAAAGACAGTGCTGCTATTTTCTTAAAGCAAGGTAGAGAAGATTTAGCTGCACCTGAATTGGCAGAAATAGCTGTTTTAGAGCAGTTCTTACCTGAAGCTTTATCTGAAGAGGAAATTGAAAAAGTAGTTAAAGCAACCATTGCCGACTTAAATGCTGAAGGTATGAAAGACATGGGTAAGGTTATGGGAGTTGTATCTAAGAAACTTTCAGGTCAAGCAGATGGTAAAACAATTTCTACGCTTGTAAAAAAGAATTTAGCATAAATTCAAAAAAGGGCTACATAGTTCAACTGAATAGAATATCAGATTTCGGCTCTGAGGGTTGCAGGTTTGAATCCTGCTGTAGTCACAGAAAAACTCAAAGTAAATTTAATTGCTTTGAGTTTTTTATTGATATTCAGAAGTCAGTTCATCTACAATTAAGCCATCTTCTAAAGTTTGTATAACACCCAAAGCAGCTCTTTCACCAGAAATCATAGCAGCATTTAAAGAACCATTTAACAATTGATCTCCTGCTAAAAATATGGTTGATTTTAATTTGGTTTCTGTACTAGAAATTTCATATTGAATATTAGTAAGATTAGGCAATGCGTTTTTAATTTGATATCTCTTTAAAAATTTAGCATTAGTTATTTTACAATAATCATTTAACTCTTTCTGAACCTTTTCAATTAAATGTTCTTCTGATAATTGATGATTTTTTACAACTATAACCGATAATAGTTCTTTTGTGTTTTTAGCATCTGTGGCAACACTTGTATGATAGAAAATATTGTTTACTAATGCATCCTTATTTGCTACTAAACCAATTAGTGGTTTTTGAATCACTCTTTGTTCGGTTTCAAAGTATAGTGTATCACAACTTTTCCAAACTGTTTCTTGATTTTTTAGATTGGAAATTAGAGAACTTGCTTCTGTTGCAATTATGGTGATATGACTTTTTATTTCTTTACCATCCTCTAATAAAATCGCATTGTTTTTTACCTCTTGAACTTTAGAGTTGAATAAAAAACTGGTGTTTTTTAATTTACTTTTTAATTGATTTGATATCTCTTGAATTCCCTTTTTTGGTAAAACAGCTAATCCATCTCCAAACATTTTATATACAAATTCAAACATTCTACTAGAAGTGTCCAAATTTGGTTCTAAAAATATACCAGAGAAAAATGGTTTGAAAAAATCATTTATAATTTCTTCAGAAAAACCAAAATCTTCTAAATATTGTAGTGTTGTTTTTTCATCTTCTTTGAATATAGTAGCAATCTCTTTTTTCTTTAAAAGTGTGTTTAATTTTAATACTTTCACTTTATCAGAAAGTGTACCAATATTCGAAAGTAACGTAGGTAATAAAAGTGATATTTTTCTTAAAGGATCTCCAATAGTTTGTTGTTTACCATTTTTAAAAATGGTTGCTCCAGGCAAAAACTCTTGCAAGTCTAATGCTTTGTAATCTAAATACTTTTTTGCTACAGGATAAGAGGTTAGTAAAACTTGAAAACCACGGTCTAAAGTATAGCCTTGAAAATGGTCAGATTTTACACGACCACCCACTTTTTCTGTAGCTTCTATAATAGTTGGATGATATCCGTAGTTTTCTAAGATTTGAGCCGCAATTAAACCACTAACTCCTGCACCAATTATATTTATTTTATAAGCTGATTTCTCCATTTTCTTCCTGTTTTTCTTTAGAATTCTTTTTCAAATATGCAGTTAAAATTCTTTGTACATCTCTATTGTCTCTCTTTGGTTGTAAAAAGAATTGATAATCTTCTGGCTGTTCTAATTCTTCAGCTTGACTTTTATCAATATACCCAAAACCTTTGTAAGAGCCATCTAAAATTAGTGTAAAACCTATTTCGTGCTCATTTCTTCCAGTTTCTTTAATAACCAAATTTTTAGCTTCAAAACCTACAGTAGCAATTGCTTTTTGTACACGTAAATTATACGTAGCTACATCTTCTTTATCAATACAAACACCATTACAATTTTGTAAGTGATAACTAAAGCAGCTTTTAACATTGGTTTGCAAATGACAATATTTAGGGCATAATTGATACTCGGTACATAAACTTTCTAAAAAAGCTCTGCATTCAGAAACTGAATAGAAAGTCATTATTGGGTTTGGTGTCAATTTTAGCTTATTAAACGCCAAATGTAAAATTCCCTTTTGATCTTCATAAGAAAATAGGCCAATGGCAGAATTACTATTTTTCTGTGATCTGTTATATTTAGGAAATTTTGTTTTAATTTCTGATGATTCTAATAAAAGAGCCAAAAGTTCACTTCCAGTTTCTGTGTAAGATAAGTGTGCAGTTTCTAAGCACATTTCTCTTTCTTTTTTCTTTTTATCGTAAAAATGACTTATTACTCTTTGCTTTATATTGTTTGCTTTACCAACGTAAATAATTTCTTTAGCACTATTTTTAAAATAGTACACTCCAAAAGTTTCTGGTAAATTATCTACCACCTTTTTATCTAATAAAGGAGGTAAGGTTGCTTGGCGTGAACGCGGATTCAAAAATGAATTGATGATAAAACTATCATCTCTTTCAATAAGTCTTCTAAATAATTCTGTTGTTGCTTCTGCATCACCTTTTGCTCTGTGTCTGCCATTAATAGGTATATTTTCATCTATACAAATATTACCCAAACTATAAGAACGTAAACCAGGCATTATTTTTCTCGATAAACGAACAGTACAAAGTTTTTTACGTTTAAAATCAAATCCTAAACTTTTAAACTCATCTCTAATAATATTGTAATCGAAATTTACATTATGCGCTACAAAAATAGTATCTCTTGTAAGCTCTTCTACTTTTTTAGCAATTTCATGAAATTTAGGTGCATACCTAACCATAGCATTTGTAATACCAGTTAGATTTGTAATAAATGGAGGTATATTTTGTTCTGGATTTATTAAGGATGTAAACTCATCAATTATTTTTTTACCATCAAAAACAAAAATAGAAATCTCAGTAATTTTTTGACCCTTAAAGCCATTACCTGTGGTTTCTATGTCTATTACTGTATACAATTAGGCAATAATATTTTTTAAATCTGCAATGGTTTCTGTTGGGTTATCGCTCTTAAAAACATAACTACCTGCAACTAGTACATTAGCACCAGCTTCTATTAAAGCATTTGCATTTTTATTGGTAACTCCACCATCAATTTCTATTTGACAGTTAGATTCTGTAAACTCAATTAAATGTTTTAATTGACTTACTTTTTTGTAAGTATTTTCTATAAATGATTGCCCACCAAAACCAGGGTTAACACTCATTAAACAAACCATGTCTAAATCTTCTATAATATCTTCTAAAACTGCAATTGGTGTATGAGGATTTAAAGCAACTCCTGCTTTCAATCCTGCTGCTTTAATAGCTTGAATTGTTCTGTGCAGGTGTGTGCACGCTTCATAATGTACAGTTAAAATATCTGCACCTAAGTCTGCAAAAGTTTGTATGTATTGATCTGGATTTACAATCATTAAATGAACGTCAATCGTTTTTTTTGCATGTTGTGTAATTGCTTTTAATACTGGCATTCCAAAAGAGATGTTTGGCACAAAAACGCCATCCATAATATCTATGTGAAACCAATCTGCTTCACTATTATTTACCATTTCTATATCTCTTTGTAAGTTAGCAAAATCTGCTGCTAGTATTGAAGGTGCTATTAAATTACTCATTAGTGTGTTGTTATTTTTTGCAAAGATAATTAATTAGGTAAAGAACTTAGTTTGAATTAATTTAAATTCTTTGGCAAATAGTTTAGCCCTGATTGTAATGGCATCCTTTTAAGGTAAACAGATGAAAATCTGCTTTATCTAAAAAGATAAAATGGAAAGCAGGAAATAGCTTCAAAAAAAAACTCTCAAAAATTAATTTGAGAGTTTTAAGCTGTATGAATTTGAATGCTTACCCTAAGTAAGTCATTAAAATTTTAGATCTAGAAGTATGTTTTAATCTTCTTATTGCTTTTTCTTTAATTTGACGAACACGTTCACGAGTTAAATCGAAAGTTTCACCAATTTCTTCTAAGGTCATTGGTTGGTGCTCACCTAAACCAAAGTATAATTTAACAACATCTGCTTCTCTTGGTGTAAGCGTTTCTAATGCTCTGTTAATTTCTATACGTAAAGATTCGTGTAATAATACACGGTCTGGATTTGGAGATTCACCAGAATTTAAAACGTCGTATAAATTTGAATCTTCACCCTCAATTAAAGGTGCATCCATAGATACGTGACGTCCTGAATTTTTCATAGATTCTTTAACGTCATTAACTGTCATGTCTAGTTTTTTAGCAATTTCTTCAGGACTTGGAGGTCTTTCGTTTTCTTGCTCTAAAAACGCATACATTTTGTTAATTTTATTAATAGAACCAATTTTATTTAATGGTAAACGTACAATTCTAGATTGTTCTGCTAATGCTTGTAAGATTGATTGACGAATCCACCAAACAGCATAAGAGATAAATTTAAATCCACGAGTTTCATCAAAACGTTTTGCAGCTTTGATTAAACCTAAGTTACCCTCGTTAATTAAATCTGGTAACGTTAACCCTTGATTTTGATATTGCTTTGCTACAGAAACCACAAAACGTAAATTAGCTTTTGTAAGTTTCTCTAATGCTCTTTGGTCTCCAGCTTTAATAAGCTGAGCCAATTCTACTTCTTCATCTGCAGTAATTAGGTCTACTTTACCAATTTCTTGTAAGTATTTGTCTAGGGATGCAGTTTCTCTGTTAGTAACCTGCTTTGTAATCTTAAGTTGTCTCATCTAATTCTTTCTACTTTTAAAAGAGGTGATAATCATCCTCAAATACTTATACGTTGAATTTTAAGTAAATGTTACAAAATAATTTTATTTTTTTAATTATTCTTTTTCGGATACTGTAAAAAGCGTAGAAACAAAGGCTTTTGAGGCTTTAAAAAAATAGTTATGGATTCTAAAATATTATTTGAAATTTAAGAATTTAAAGGTATCTTTGTCTTTGATTAAAAATAAAACTACTTATTAATTCTGTAAGTGTCATAATATTAGGTTTTTAGACTTATTTCTGAAAAAATTTAATTTTTTTAAATGTCAAGCATTGATCTAATTCAATAAAAGCTTGATAGAAAGTTGGGGGACTATCTATCATGAGTGATGTTAATCACAAAAAAAGAGACCGTTTTTACGGTCTCTTTAATTTTCTATATCGATTTCGTTTTTTTTCTATTTAGAAAAGTCCATTGATCTGAGAATCAATTCTATCTATAATATATCCTAAATCTTCTTGGTTTTGTACAAAGTCTAAATTATCTACATCTATTACTAATAATTTACCTTTTGTGTAGGTAGAAATCCAGGCTTCATAACGTTCATTCAATCTACTTAAATAGTCTATACTAATAGAGTTTTCATATTCTCTGCCTCTTTTATGAATTTGACCTACCAATGTTGAAATGTCTGCTCTTAAATAAATTAATAAATCTGGAGGTGAAACTAAGTTTTCCATCAACTCAAAAAGAGAGCTATAATTGCTATAATCTCTATTTGTCATTAAGCCCATTGCATGTAAGTTAGGTGCAAAAATATGTGCATCTTCATAAATGGTTCTATCTTGTATGATGTTTTTACCTGTTTCTCTTAATTCTAAAATCTGACGAAAACGACTGTTTAAAAAATAAACTTGAAGGTTAAAAGACCAACGTTCCATTTCTCCATAAAAATCATCTAAATACGGATTTTCATCTACAGATTCAAAATGAGGTTTCCATTTGTAATGTTTGGCTAATAATTTGGTTAGCGTAGTTTTACCTGCGCCTATATTTCCTGCTATTGCAACGTGCATTGTTTATTGTTCTATAAGTTATAAAGGTGTGCTAAATTACTAAAAATAATAGAGTAAAAAAGCTTAACAGATTAATTTATAACCAAAACCTCTAATATTTAAAATTTGAATATTATCGTCTTTTTTAAGCTTTTTTCTAAGCTTACTTATAAAAACATCCATGCTTCTTGCATTAAAGAAATCATCATTTCCCCAAAGTTTATTTAAGATAAAAGTTCTATCTAAAACCTGATTTTTTTTGTTGTTAAGATGTAATAGTAATTCTGCTTCTCTATGTGTTAGGTTTACCTTTACATCATCGAACTCTAAAGTTTGTTTGGTGAAGTTGAAAATGTAATTACCAATTTTTATAAGTTCTAAATTGGTTTTAACTTCTATTCTACTTAACAAGGCTTTTATTCTCACAATAAGTTCTTCCATAGAAAAAGGCTTTTTAAGGTAATCATTACCACCTAAGTTAAAACCTTCTAAAACATCTGCTGTTTGAGATTTTGCAGTTAAGAATATTATAGGGATACTTTTGTTAGTTTCTCTTATTTCTTTGGCTAAAGTAAAACCATCTTTTTTAGGCATCATAACATCTAACACCAAAATGTCTGGTTCATTTTTGGTATAAATTTCTGAGGCTTCTTCACCATTTTCTGCATGATAAACTACAAAGTCTCTACTTTCTAAACTTTCTTTAACAATCATACCTAAGCTAGTTTCGTCTTCTGCCAAAAGCACTTTTATTTTATCCATTTGGTATCAAAATTTTAAAAGAAGTTTGTTCTTTGTTTGATTGCAATGTAAGTTGACCAAGATGCTTTTCTACTATTTTTTTGCAGTAGTATAAACCAATTCCAAAACCTTTAACATCGTGTGTATTTCCTTTAGGTATTCTATAAAATTTATCGAATATTTTTTCTTGCTGACTTTTATCTATACCAGTTCCATTATCATTAATACTGATTTCTGTAGATTTTAAAATAGAACTGATATTAATTTCTATTTCATTTCCTCCATACTTTACTGCATTATCAATTAGATTTGAAATAACATTTTCAAAATGAAAAACATCTACGTGCAAATAAACAGGCTGTTTATTTGTTGCAAAAGTTATTTGCTTATTATTAGAGAGTAGTTTGTGCTTTTGAACAATTTTTTCGGTCATTTCTACAATATCTACATTTTCTTTTTTAAGCACTAGTTGCTCACTATCTAAGGTTGCAGTTTCTAACAATTTTTCTACCATTTGATGTAGTTTTTTTAATTGTATGCTAGACATTGCCAAATACCTTTGCGTTTTTTCTTTATCATCTAAAACATTAAAATTAGAAATAGCTTCTAAAGCTGTGGATACAGTTGCAATTGGAGTTTTAAATTCGTGAGTAATATTGCTGATTAAATCGTTTTTAATGCTCGCTAATTGTTTTTGTTTTGTAATGATTTTTAATAGATAAAAAAGACAAGAAATAATTAGCAAAGACAAAATTAAGGATATAAAAATTCCGCCAAAACTTCTTTTTAAAGCTTCTATGTTTGGATTGGTGTAAAGTAATTCAAAACGTTGATTCTCTTTTACATAGGTTGATTTTGATACAGCTACAAAAGTTTCTGATGTAAGTAAAGAGTCTCTAGTTTGATGAAAAATTGTATCATTCTTTATATGATGAAAACTAGTTGTTAAATCAATTCCTTTTTGACTCAATTGATTGTCAATTAAAGAGTCTATTTTTTTATAGTCTAAAGAATTGTCGAAAAAAGAAATAAACATTGGTTTTAAGTTCTTAATTAACTTTAAACTGTCTGCAGATTTTTTTCCTTTAAAATATTGTATTTCAGATTTTTTACCATTTTTGTCTACAGAAAATCCATTTTTCTCGTCTGTAAATTGTGTAAATAAAATTGAGGTGTCAGTTTTTCTTTTAGCATCCTTTAACTTATCACTTTGCAGTTCATTGGCAAAATCTTTCATGTCATTCATCATAGAATCTAACTGCTGTTGAGAAAGATCGTCATCCGAAGTTATTTTTATATTGCTAATGGTAAATTTCGGTTTTATTTCTTTTTCCTTTTTTGTCCATATGTTTTTAATAATTGAATCATAAGAACCTTCTGTAGAGAATTTAATATCTACTTTATCTTCTCCTGGTCTTAAAATGGTTAAAAAATCTTTTTTGGCTAAATTGGAATAATAGATTTCAACAGCAGAATCTAAACTTAGTTGAATTTCATTTTTTACGCGTTGTTTGTTTTCTTGGTAGTTTTTATAGTTCCAAAAGATTTGTACAGCAATAGTTGTTAATATCGTTGCTGCAATAAAATAAAAGATCCAAGTGTATTTTTTGGTGTTCATGTAGCAAATATAAGAGGTAAAAACTATAAAAACAGTCGGTTAACACTCGTTAACATTCGTTAACTTTAAAATATAAGAATACTTCACATCTTTGTAGTGTAACCAAATAAAACTAAAAATTATGAAAAAAATGATCACCTTATGCATAGCCTTAATATCATATATCGGTTTTGCACAATCCAAGAATATAGCGTTAAAAGAAAATTACAATTACAATTCACAAGTTAAATTAACCTCTTTATCTTTTGATGTAAATTCTGTAGATGAATTGAAAGATATTGATTGGAAAGAAATTAAGAGTATTTTTGAAACTAATGGTGAAGAAGATATGATTAAAATGAGTTTTGCCATTAATATGAATAAACAAAAAAGTAAGAACGTGAAAATTGCAGGTAAGTTTTCAGTTGAAGGCAAAACTGAAGATATTGATAGTCTGATTAAAAAATCGAAAAAAGGAATAAAAGGTTTAATTAAAGTATACAATAAATATCAAAATAAATAATTATGAAAGCAATACTAACAGGTTTAATGCTACTTTTTGTAGCTACAATTTCAGCTCAAGAATTTAGTGGTAGAGCTACGTATAAAACTAGTAGAAAATCGACTATTAAATTTGGTAAAAATCAAAAAGGAATAACCGATAAAATGCAAGAGGAGCTTAAGAAAAGAATGCAAAAAATGAATCAGAAAACGTTTATTCTTGAGTTTGATAAAACTACATCTACCTATAAAGAAGACGTGAAATTAGATAACCCAAATCCTCAAGCAAATAGAAGTGGAGTAATGGTAATGTCTTTTGGTGGTTCAGGTAGTACAGATATTTATTATAAAAATATAAAAGATCAAAAATTTGCAAATAAAACAGCCATTATGGGTAAACCCTTTTTAGTAAAAGATAAACTTAAGCAGTACAATTGGGAGCTTTCTTCTGAAACTAAAAATATTGGAATGTATACTTGTTATAAAGCAACATCTACAGAAGAAGTAGAAAATGTTAAAATAAGTATGATTAATGGTGAATCTAAAGAAACTAAAACTACAGAAACTGTAACAACAACTGCTTGGTATACAACTCAAGTTCCAATAAGTAATGGCCCTAAAAACTACCAAGGTTTACCAGGTTTAATTTTAGAAATTAATGATGGTAAAAATTTAATTGTTTGTACAGAAATTGTGCTTAATCCAGAAAAAACGGTTGTAATAGAAGAGCCAACTAAAGGTAAAGTTGTAAGTAAAAAGAAGTTCGATAAAATTCAAAAACAGAAATCAGACGAAATGATGGAGAAGTTTAAGAGCAGAAAGGGAGTAGATTTAGGTAATGGGATTAATATTAAAATGGGAGGCTAAGTGTTAAAGTTTTCCTAATGAATTTAAACTTTTAAGGTTTTTTTAAGTCTTAGCACATATTATACAAGTATTTTTGGTTAAAATTTAAAAAAATAAACATGAAATCATTACTAACACTCTTTTTGGCATTTGTAACAGTTGCAACTTTTGCGCAGAAAGATTTTCAGGGTAAAGCAACCTATATGTCTAAAACTACTATGGATATGAGTAGGTTTGGAGATCAAATGAGCGAGCAGCAGAAAAAGCAAATTATGGCTCGTATGAAGAATTTTTTAGAAAAAACTTACACATTAAGTTTTAATAAAAATGAATCATCTTTTAAAGAAGAAGTAAAATTAGATGCTCCAGGAACATCAGGTCCAAGATGGGGTGCAAGTAATGGTCAAGGTTCTATTTACAAAAACCTTCAAGATCGTGAAATGATTGAAGACGTAGAGCAGTTTAGCAAACGTTTTTTAGTTGTTGAGCCAATGGAGCAACCAAAATGGGAGCTAGGTACAGAAAGCAAAAAGATTGGTCAGTACACAGTATACAAAGCAACAATGACCACTGTAGATACAAAAATTGATTGGGGAGGTATTTTTAGAAGAGGTAGAAGAAACCAGCCAAAAGATTCTACAAAAACGGAAGATAAAGAAGCACCAAAAATGCTAAATGTTACTGCATGGTACACACCTCAAATTCCTGTAAGTTCAGGTCCTGAATCTTATTGGGGTTTACCTGGTTTAATTTTAGAATTAAATGCAGATAGAACTACAATGTTATGTACTGAGATTGTAATCAATCCGTCTGAACCTGTAGAGATAGAAAAACCTAAAAAAGGTAAAAAAGTTTCTAGAGAAGAGTACAACAAAATTATCAAAGTAAAAACAGAAGAACTTAAAGAGCGTTTCCAAAACAGACGTAGAGGAGGAGGAAGAGGATTTTAAATAAAACTTAAACTCTATCTAACTTAAACACATTTACACATGAAAAAACTACTACTTATCGCCATTTTTATGGTGTCTTGGGCTACTAGTGCCCAAATTAAATTCTCTGGAGTTGTAAAAGATTCTATTGGAGAGCCATTAGAAATGGCAAACGTTATTGCTTTAGATACTGTAGCTAAAAGAATTGCATCTTATGGTTTTACAGACTCGAAAGGTGTTTTTAAACTAGACTTAGCTAAAAACACGGTTTACAATATTAAAATTAGTTATGTTGGTTTTAAAGAAATTAGCCAGAACTTAAAAACAGGAACTACTGACATGTCTAAAAATTACACATTGTATGAAGACAATATGTTAGAGGGTATAAATATTGTAGCAAAAATGCCGGTTACTGTTAAAGGTGATACCATTATTTACAATGCAGATTCCTTTAAAAATGGTTCAGAAAGAAAACTTAAAGATGTATTAGAAAAACTACCAGGTGTAGAAATTAATGATGCAGGGCAAATAGAAGTAGAAGGTAAAGCCGTAGAAAAAATTATGGTTGATGGTAAAGAGTTTTTTAGTGGAGACACTAAATTAGCTACAGAAAATATCCCTTCTAATGCAGTTGATAAAATTCAGGTTTTAAGAAATTACTCGAATGTAAGCCAGTTAAGTGGTGTACAAAATAACCAAGACAGAGTTGCCATAAATATAAAACTAAAGGAAGGTAAAAAGAACTTTTGGTTTGGAGATATTTCAGCTGGTGGAGGTCAATCTCAAGATGAAACTTTATACTTATTTCAGCCTAAATTATTTTACTATACCCCAAAATATACCATTAATATTATTGGTGATGTAAATAATCTTGGTGATGTTGTCATAAGTAGACGAGATGCTAGAAGTTTTGGAGGTAGTTTCCAAAGTCAGAGTCCTTCTAATGGTACAAATATTAGTTTAGGAGATGCAGGTATTAGCTTTTTAAATGCTGGTGCAAGAAATGCAAATAGAATTGAAACAAAGTTAACCGCTTTAAATTTTAGTTATTCTCCAAATCCTAAATTAGATTTAAGCGGATTTTTAATTTGGTCTGGAAATAGCAATGGACAAAGAAATATTTCTGATATCGATTATGTAGATCCTACAATTCCAGATGAATTTAGAGATACCCAAACAAATCAAACAAGTAACACTGGTTTGTTTAGGTTTAGTACAGTATATAAGAAAGATTTTAATAATCAATTGAATTATAACATTTCTGGGCGTTTTTCAAACGAGTTTAGTAATGAAGCTGTAGATTCTAGAGTTTTGAGTGATATATCTCAATATGAGAAAGCAACACCATACACCATAAATCAAGATTTTAGTTATTTCTATACAGCAAGTGAGAAAAGTATTTTTGCTTTAGAAGTAAAACACTTATTGCAAGATGAAGATCCGTTTTATATAGCTTCATTAGAAAATGATCCTAACAATAATGATGATGTCGATAATGATGGTTTTGATGATGCTGCAGAAACTCTAGGTTTAGATAGGTCTAATGCGTTCTATACTTTAGAGCAAGATAGAAGAGTAAAATCGAATCAACTAGATGCAAAATTAGATTATTACTATATTTTAAATCAGAAAAGTAATTTAAACTTTGTGGCTGGTACTATCTTAAGTAAGCAAAATTTTGATTCTCGATTTTTTCAAATTTTAGATAATGGTGCAGAGTTAGATCCTAATCCAACTATTCCAGGTATTGTAGATCCACAAACTACAAATGATACTGAGTATAATTTTACTGATATTTATGCAGGATTAAGATATAGATTAAGAACGGGAATCTTTACAGTTACTCCTGGTTTTACATTGCACTCTTACAATTCTAATAACACACAGTATGGTTTAGAAACATTTGAAGATAAATTCTTTAAACTATTACCAGAATTTGAAGCAATTGCGCAGTTTAAACAAAGTGAAAGCCTAAGATTTAGTTATAGACAACAGGTTAATTTTACAGATGTGAATCAAATAGCAAGAGGTATTGTTGCCAATAGTTATGATTCTTTCTTTTCTGGAAATGCAGAATTGTTAAATGCTAGTTTTCATAATGTGAGTTTAAATTATAGCAGTTTTAACTTATTCAATAATAGTAATGTTTTTTCTAGAATTAACTATACTAAAACGATGAATCAAGTGAACAGAAATACAATTTTTGAACCAGGTTCAGTAGTTTCTAGTAGTAATTCTATTAACTCGCCATTAGATAATGAAAGTTTTACAGGCCTTTTATTTGCTGGGAAAACATTTGGTAAAATTCAAACACGTTTAGGAGGTACCTATAACTACAGCAAGAGTTACCAGTTTATAAATAATTTAGACAACACAAATATTAACAATAATTACAGTTTTAGTGCTAGAGTAGGTACTAATTTTAGAAAGGCACCAAACGTAACTATACGTTATAATATTGGGTTCAATAATCAAGAAAACAGTGCAAGACCAGATATCATTAAAACAGTAAGACATACCCCATCTATAGATTTTGATGCATATATCTGGAAATCTGTTACGTTAACTTCAGACTTTTCTTACACAGACCAAAGACAAGATGGTGTTTCTACGAACTCATTTAGCTTATGGAATGCTAAATTGGCGTACAGAAAAGATAGTGATGCAAAATGGGAGTATGAAATTGTTGGGAACAACCTTTTAGCAACTGGTTCAGAAGCGTCAGTAAGCCAAAGTGTATTTGCATTTACGTTAAATGAACGTTTTATCTTACCAAGATTTGTAAGTTTTAGAGTGCGTTATCAATTATAACAACCAAAATCTTTAATTATAAAAATGGCTCATTCTTGAGCCATTTTTTTATTTTAGCCAAATGAGTTTATTAGCATCAAAATCGCCTTTATATGCAACCTTTAAAACATTGGGTTTACTCTATTTGTTTTTTGTGGTAGGTTTATTTTTAGATAGTTTTTACTTGGTAAGAATTACTGAAAACGCTCAGTTTTATGCTAATGCTTTAATGCTCATTGTATTTTTTATCACATTTTTTAAAGTAACACCGAGATTAAAAGAACAAATGATTTCTGCTGTTCTTATTGGTTTTTTTGGTGAGTATTTGTTTTCTGTTTTATTGGGTATGTATACATATAGGTTAGAAAATGTGCCACATTACATTCCTTTTGGTCATGCTTTTGTATACATAGCAGTTCTGTGTTTTTCAAAAGCAGCCTCAATAAAAGTTAGAAGAAAACAAATTGAAACTTTTTTAATAATAGCCATAAGTATTTACGCCACATTATTTTTAATATTTAAGAATGATGTTTTTGGTTTTGTAATGACAGTTGCAACATTATTAATTCTGAGAAATAAATCAAAAGAGCGACTTTTTTACCTTACAATGTATGCATCTGTTGTGGTTTTAGAGTTGGTAGGTACTTACTATAAATGTTGGTTTTGGCCAACAACTGCCTGGAATGTAGTGCCATTTTTGCCAAGTGCAAATCCGCCAAGTGGTATTAGTTTGTTTTATTTTTTGCTAGATTTAGGTACGCTTTGGTTGTATAAACAGAGGCACAGAGAAGCTTGGCAAAGAATGAAAAATATTCGTAAAATAAAAGCAATTGCCAAAAACTAAAGTCTATTATTTTTCGTTTACAATTTAGTGGTTACAAAACTTAACACATGTCTATACAAATAACATCGGTTTCTAAGCTTTATAAAGATCAAAAAGCGTTAAATGATATTTCTTTTTCAGCGAAAAAGGGTGAAATCATTGGGTTTTTAGGTCCTAATGGAGCTGGAAAATCAACCATGATGAAAATCTTAACAGGATTTATTAAACCAAATTCTGGTACTGTTTTGGTTGATGAAATTGATGTGTTAGAAAAGCCTATAGAAAGTCAGAAAAATATAGGTTACTTGCCAGAACATAATCCTTTATATGCGGAAATGTATGTAAGAGAATATTTACAATTTAGAGCACAAATTTATAAAGTTGATAAAAGCCAAGTTGAGATTTGCATAGAAAAGGTAGGTTTAACAGCAGAGGCCCACAAAAAAATAAATCAACTTTCTAAAGGATATCAACAAAGGGTGGGCATTGCAGCTGCTATTTTGCATAATCCCTCAGTATTAATTTTAGATGAACCAACTACTGGTTTAGATCCAAATCAATTGGTAGAAATTCGAGCATTAATCAAAGAATTGGGTAAAGAAAAAACAGTTCTATTATCTACACATATTATGCAAGAAGTAGAAGCGGTTTGCGATAAAGTGGTTATCATTAAGAAGGGTGAAATATTGCTGGAAGAAGATTTAAAAAATTTAAATCAAAAAAAGCAACAAATCATAGAAGTTACATTTAGCGCCAAACTAGATGAACAATTGTTTAGCCAATTAACTCATTTAAATTCTACAAAAAAGGTAAACGATACAACTTGGCAATTATCTTTTTCATCGGAAGAAGATATGCGACCTAAAGTGTTCGATTTTGCTAAACAACACGATTTGCAAATACTAGAATTGAGTTCCAAAAACAAAAACTTAGAAACACTTTTTAGAGAAGTTACAGCTTAATTAAGCTTATAATTAATTTGCTGCTTATCTAAAGTTGCCAAAAGTTCAGAAGAAATTTTAATTTTAGTATTTCTGCTTGGTAAACTCAATTCAATCTTTTCTTTAGCGTCCCAGATTGTAAAATTTAAACTTTGTGTACCATTCACATTTCTTAAAATACTTTCCAAATTTAAAATGCGTTCTTCACTAAGTTCATCTACAGACATTTTAATGGTAATCTTTTTACACAAAGTATCCATAATATCATGAAGCAATTTAAACTCTGTAAACTTAATTCTTGGTTCACCTTGTACGCCATCTTTGTTGGTCCAACCAGCTTGAATTGTTGCACGCACAAATAAAAAAGAATTAGGAACTAGAAAATGCTTAAACTTTAAGTAATCTTCTCCAAAAACACGAAATTCATTACTATCACCATAATCTTCAATAAAGAAAGAGGCCCAACCTTTACCTGCTTTAGATACTCTGTGTTGTACTTCTGTTATAATACCTGCAAAAGATAAGTTCATACCAACGTATTTGTTCAAATCTCCTTTAAAGTATTTTAGAGAGGCGTTACAGAAAATCATTTCATTTTTAAAATCATCTAAAGGATGTGCAGAAATGTAAATTCCGATTACTTCTTTCTCTTGTGATAAAAGTTCCATGGTTCCCCAAGTTTCACACTCAGGAATATCTGGTTCAGGAAATTGGACAGTAGAGGTTTCACCAAACATAGAAACTTGAGCTGAATTTTCATTTTCTTGGTACTTACTACCAAATTTCATTGCTCTTTCTAAAAAGGTAATTCCTTTTTCATCGGTAGCAAAATATTGAGCTCTATGTGTGTCTGAAAAAGAATCAAAAGCACCTGCTTTTATTAAACTGTCAAAAGATTTTTTATTGGCAGCTCTTAAATCTACACGTTTTGCTAAATCAAAAATAGAGGAATAATTTCCGTTTTCTTTGCGCTCTGCAATTATTGCTCTTACAGCTGCAGCCCCAACACCTTTAACTGCAGCCATTCCAAAACGAACAGCACCTTCTTGATTTACAGAAAATTTTAAATAAGATTCATTAATATCTGGTCCTAGAACCTCTAGCCCCATACGTTTACATTCTTCCATAAAGAAGGAAACAGCCTTAATATCTTTCATGTTGTTAGAAAGTACAGAAGCCATATATTCTGCAGGATAATGTGCTTTTAAATATGCAGTTTGATAAGCAATCCAAGCATAACAAGTAGAGTGAGATTTATTGAAGGCATAACTTGCAAAGGCTTCCCAATCTTTCCAGATTTTTTCTAGCTTTTCTTCATCATGACCATTTTTACCTGCTTGCTCAATAAACTTAGGTTTCATTTTATCAAGTACAGCAATTTGCTTTTTACCCATGGCTTTACGTAAAACATCGGCTTCACCTTTGGTAAAATCTGCCAGTTTTTGCGAGAGTAACATTACTTGCTCTTGGTAAACTGTAATTCCATAGGTCTCTGCCAAGTATTCTTCCATTGCTGGTAAATCGTACTCAATATCTTCTGTTCCGTGTTTTCTGTTGATAAAACTCGGAATGTATTCCATTGGTCCAGGTCTGTACAATGCATTCATTGCAATTAAATCTGCGAAAACTGTTGGCTTTAGTGAGCGCATGTGTTTTTGCATTCCTGGAGATTCATACTGAAAAATACCTACTGTTTCTCCTCTTTGGAATAACTCGTATGTTTTTTCATCATCTAAAGGAAAGTTCTCAGGATCTAATTCTACACCATGTTTTGCTTTTACAATTTTTACGGTGTCTTTAATTAATGTCAGTGTCTTTAACCCTAAGAAGTCCATTTTCAACAAACCTGCAGATTCTACTACAGAGTTGTCAAATTGGGTTACATACATATCTGAATCCTTAGCCAAAGCAACAGGAACGTAATTTGTAATATCACCAGGTGTAATGATTACACCACAAGCATGAATACCTGTATTTCTTACGGAACCCTCTAAAATTGTAGCTTTATTTATCGTTTCTGAAACTAAATCAGAACCAGAAGACATGGTTCTTAACTCTTCTACTAATTGTTTTTCTTCTGCACGTAAACCATCTACTTTACCTTTACTTTTAGGGTCATCACCAAAAATATTTTTAAGCTTTATTCCAGGAATTAATTTGGCAATTCTATCCGCTTCAAAAAGTGGTAAATCTAAAACTCTGGCTGTATCTCTAATCGAAGATTTTGCAGCCATTGTTCCATAAGTTATAATTTGTGCTACTTGGTTGGCACCATATTTATCAATTACATAATCCATAACTCGACCTCGACCTTCATCATCAAAATCGATATCGATATCTGGCATAGAAACACGTTCAGGATTTAAGAAACGCTCAAAAAGTAAATCGTATTTAATAGGATCAATATTGGTTATCCAAAGACAATAAGCGACTACTGAACCAGCTGCAGAACCACGACCTGGACCCACTGCAACATCCATTTTTCTGGCTTCGCGAATAAAATCTTCTACAATTAAAAAGTAACCAGGATAACCTGTTTTTTCGATTACTTCTAATTCAAAATCTAAACGTTCTTTAATTTCGGGCGTTATTTCTCCATAACGTATTTTAGCACCTTCAAAAGTTAGGTGTTTCAAAAAGTTGTTTTCACCACGTTTACCTCCATCTTCATTATCTCTTGCGTCTTTAAATTCATCAGGAATATCAAAAGCAGGTAACAGTACATCTCTTGCTAAAGTAAATATTTCAATTTTATCTACAATTTCTTGAATATTGATAATAGCCTCTGGCAAGTCTGCAAAAAGCGTTTTCATTTCATCTGAAGACTTGAAATAGTATTCTTCATTAGGTAAACCATATCTATAGCCTCTACCTTTTCCTTTAGGTGTAGCTTGCTTTTCGCCATCTTTTACACACAGTAAAATATCGTGTGCATTTGCATCTTTTTTCTCTAAATAGAAAGTATTGTTCGTAGCAACAATTTTAATATCATGTTTTTTAGAGAATTTTAATAAAGTTTCGTTTACTATATTTTCATCTTGTTGATTATGACGCATCAACTCAATGTAGAAATCGTCTTGAAATTGCTCTTTCCACCAAAGTAAGGCTTCTTCAGCTTGTTTTTCTCCAAGATTTAAAATCTTACTTGGTACTTCTCCATATAAATTACCAGTTAAAACAATGATATCATCTTTGTATTTTTTAATGATTTCTTTGTCAATTCTTGGTACGTAGTAAAATCCATCAACAAAAGCAATCGAAGACATTTTTGCTAAATTGTGATAACCATTTTTGTTTTTGGCTAGTAATACAACTTGATAACCATTGTCTTTTTGAGATTTATTTTTATGATCTTCACAAATATTGAACTCACAACCAATGATTGGTTTCATTGGTGTTTCTGCAGTTTTGTTATGGTTTAATACTGCACTCACAAAATGGAAGGAAGCCATCATGTTTGCAGTGTCTGTCATTGCAACTGCAGGCATATTGTCTTTAGCTGCTGCTTTTACAATGTTACCAATTTGCATGGTAGATTGTAGTACAGAAAACTGAGTATGATTGTGTAAATGCGCAAATTGAACGTCTTTTAATTCTGCTAAACCTTCTGAAGTAGATCTGGTTTCTTCAGTATCTTTTAGCTTTTCTAAACGCTTACGTATTTTATCACTCTCTTTTTTTAGGTTGATGTGTTTTAAACCAATTAATTGAATTGGTTTAGGATTTTCTTCTGAAAAGTTTTTAAAATATTCTTGATCTACATCTAGCTCTTCTTTGGTAAACTCTCTAATTCGAATTAGTTCTAAGAAACAGCGAGTTGTAGCTTCAACATCTGCTGTTGCATTGTGAGCTTCAGCAAAATCGATTCCAAATAAATGCTTGTGTAATTCTGTAAGTGTGGGTAACTTAAATTTACCTCCTCTACCACCAGGAATTTGACATAAAAGGGCTGTTTTTTCTGTACAAGTATCTAAAACTGGTAATTGATTAAGATTTGTTTCTGTAGCTAGTCTGTGAAATTCACAGCCCATAATATTTAAATCGAACTCTACATTTTGACCAACAACAAATTTTGTTTTTTGTAAAACTTCGTTAAATAAAGCCAAGCCTTCTTCTAATGTAATACCTTCTTGTTGGGCTAACTCAGTAGAAATACCATGAATTCTTTCTGCATCATAAGGAATGTTAAATCCTTCAGGTTGAATTAAAAAATCATTGTGTTCTATAACTCTACCCATTTCATCATGCAATTGCCAAGCAATTTGTATGCATCTTGGCCAATTGTCTGTGTCTGTAATTGGGGCATTCCAGCTTTTTGGTAAACCTGTAGTTTCAGTATCAAAAATTAAGTACATAGAAGATTTTGTCTGATAAATTTGGAAGGTTAAAAGTACAAAATCAACACAGATTTAGAACTAATAAGTTGTTTAGACTTATCAACAAAAAAAGTCAACCCAATTAAGGATTGACTTTCTTAAACTAATTCAAATAATTTATTTTTATGCTAACTCTTCTTCTACCATTAATGAGTTAATTGCAGACTGAATTTTAATTTTCTGTCTATCTAACATTTTCTCTGTACTTGGTGCAAATTCGTTGTCTTTTAAAATTTCGCAATATTCATCAAAACTAGCTTTTTCACCTCTAAGAGCTTCTTCTAAAATAGCTTCTTCATCGTTTGATGTGAATAAAGATTTTAAAGACATCCAGTTTCTGTGCATGGCTCCTGTAAAGGTTCCATTATCTTCTGGAATTTGTCCATAAGATAAAATCTCTGTTCTTAAATTTTTTGCAAACTCACTTCTTTCAGAGGCTCTATTTTTAAAAAAGATTTTTAGTCTTGTACTATCTACATTTTCAGCAGCATTTAAATACCCTTTTTCGGCATCATAATTCTTCTCTAACAATTCATTTAATTGATTCGAAACTTTTTCACTATACTTCATAATATCATTTTCATTTTAAATTTCAACAATTTATTTTAAGATGCTCATTGTTTAACATCTGATACAAAAGTAATTAAGATTCAGATCCTTCATTTGTTCAAACGAATTGATTGTTAACTCAATCGCTATTTTTATATTTTTTTAATAAATACTGATACTGAATATTTTATAGTTCTTTTTATTAGTTTTTATTAAAAAGAAAATTGTAAATTTGCGCTCGCTTATTACGAGATAATAAGAGTTTTAATAACCAAGGTCGAGAACCTTAAAAAATTAATAAGTATGCCAGTAAAGATTAGATTACAAAGACATGGTAAAAAAGGCAAGCCATTTTATTGGATTGTTGCTGCAGATGCACGTGCAAAGAGAGATGGACGCTATTTAGAAAAAATAGGTACCTACAACCCAAATGTAAACCCAGCTGAAATTAACTTAGATGTTGATGGTGCTGTAAAATGGTTACAAAATGGTGCTCAGCCAACTGATACTGCAAAAGCAATTTTATCTTACAAAGGAGCTATGCTAAAAAATCATTTAGTAGGTGGTGTAAGAAAAGGAGCTTTAACTGAAGAGCAAGCAGAAGAGAAATTTAATGCTTGGTTAGCAGAGAAAGAAGGTAAAGTTTCTTCTAAAGAAGAAAAATTAGCAAAAGCTGAGGCAGACGCTAAAGCAAAAGCTTTAGAAGCTGAAAAGGCTGTAAATGAAGCTAGAATTGCTGCAAACTTACCAGAAGTAGAAGAAGCTGGTGATGCTACTGAAGAAGTAGAAGCATTAGAAGTTGCTGCTGAAGAAGGAGCTGCTGCTGCAGATTCTGAAGTTGCAGAAGAAGAAAAATCAGCTGAGTAAAACTTTTATACGATATGCGTAAAGAAGAGTGTTTTTACTTAGGCAGAATCGTAACAAAATATAGTTTTAAGGGTGAAGTTGTTATCAAATTAGATACAGACGAACCTGAGTTGTATAAAAATATGGAATCAGTTTATGTCGAATTTGGCAGTAATCTGGTTCCATTTTTTATTGAAAAAAGTTCACTACACAAAGGAAATCAATTGCGAGTTCAGTTTGAAGATGTTTATTCTGAAGAAGAAGCAGATTCTATTTTAAAATGTGGTATTTATTTGCCTTTAGATTTGTTGCCTAAATTATCTGGAGATAAATTTTATTTTCACGAAGTAATTGGTTTTAAAGTTATGGATGCCAATTATGGTGAAGTTGGTTCTATTGTGCATATTAATGATAAAGCTGCACAACCATTGTTTGAAATAGATAGTAATGGAAAAGAGGTTTTTATACCTATGATAGATGATTTCATAAAAAAAGTAGACAGAGCAAACAAAACTATTGAAGTCGAAACTCCAGAAGGCTTAATAGAATTGTACTTAAATAGTTAGAAAGCTATTTGTTTTTAAGGAATATCAAAACTAAAATTTACTCTCGCAAATTCATTTGCATTACCATTGCTAGCTCTCTCTAACAATAATTCACCTTCTACAAATACTTGTACTTTTAATTCAGAGGTGCTAAAGTTATTTCTAAAAGCTTCACCATCTAAAAAATCGTATTTATAGTTATCAAAAATTAGCTTTAAAGGTAAAGGGTTACCATCTGTATCGTATTTAAATACGTATGCTTCTGCAACATCTGTAGCCAAATCAATATCATAATAAGTAATCATAGCCTCATCATAATTAGGTTCAGTTGTTGTAAAAATAATTTCAATATCGTTTGTAGTTGCTTCTTCTTGAGCAGCAATATCAGCAGCAGTTAATTCATCACAAGTACAACTGCAAGAATATAAAATGGCTAACATAAAAACGGCTACTATTTTCTTCATAATTGTGATGTTTACTTTTATAAAAATTTAATTTTTAATACTACAATATTAGTTAATTTTGCGCTAACTAAAAACTTACAGTTATTAAACCTTTTAAATTTAAACAATTTACAATTCACCAAGACAAAACTGCTATGAAAGTGGGCACAGATGGTGTGCTTCTTGGAGCTTGGTGTACCATTAAAGATGAGGTAGATTCTATACTCGATATTGGTTCTGGTACAGGAATTCTCGGTTTAATGATGGCTCAACGTTCCGAAGCATTTACAATTGACGCTGTAGAAATAGATGAAGCTGCATACGAACAAACCGTAGAGAATTTTGAAGGTTCAGATTGGGGAGACCGATTGTTTTGTTATCACTCTAACTTTATAGATTTTGCAGATGAAATTGTAGAAGAAGAGGAAAGCTATGATCTCGTAATTTCTAATCCTCCTTTTTATTCTGATGAATTTGAAACGGAGGATGATTCTAGAAATAAAGCAAGATTTACTTCATCATTATCTTTTAATGATTTATTAAAAAATGTTGCAAAAATTTTAAGTGATGATGGTCAATTTTCAACCATAATACCAAGAAAAGAAGAAGCAATATTTATTGATTTGGCAAAGAGCTATGACTTACATGTTAATCGAATCTGTCATGTTAGAGGTAATGAAACTTCTGAAGTGAAAAGGAGTTTACTTGAGTTTTCTTTTCAAGAGAAAGATGTAGATTATCAAGAATTAACAATTGAAACAGAAAGACATAAATATACAGAGCCTTACATTGCCTTAACCAAAGCGTTTTATTTAAAAATGTAATTATCCTCTTACATGATTAGGATTGTACCCTAAATAAGGCACTTCCTTTTCTTTAAAAGTAATTCCATAAGTTTCTAATTCTTTTAAAATTGGGTCATAGACTTCTTTAGAAAGAGGTAGTTGAACTCCAGGTGTTTTTATTTCTCCTTTTAAAATTTTTAGTGCTGCAATTGCAACAGGTAATCCAACAGTTTTAGCCATTGCTGTATAAGTTTGATTTTCTCCTTTTACTACCAAACTACTTTCTAATTGTTTTTTCTCTCCATTTTTTTCAAAACCAAATAAATGTTGCATTACAATCATGTCTTTGTCTTCGCTTTTTAAAGTCCATGAATCTTCTAATATTTTTTGAAGAATTTGCGCAGGAGAAGCATTTTTTAGTTTGATTTTTTTGTTAGGATTAAAGAGGTCTAGTTCTAGCAATTTTTCCCACATAATATCATCTTGATCAATCTTTAAATAAGAACGTAATTTTAATTCTACAGAATCTGAGGGTGAGTAAGCTAAAAATAAGTTAACAAAATCTCGATAGCTCATATTTTCAGAATCCTCAATTTGATAGGAATCATCTGTCATGCCTAACTGTACAAAAATATTCCAAGCTCTAGAAAAACCAATTCTTCTAATGGTACCTCTATACATTGTGGGTATGTTGTCTAAACCGTAAACGCTTCTATATTTTAACGAGTCTCTATTTGCATAAGCCTCATACCTCTCACCTTCTATCTTTAAAAACTCCGTTCTTCGAAACAATTTATGGTAAGGAATGTATTTATATGTGCTTTCTTGAATAAACATGGCAGCTCCTCCTTGGCCAGCCAAAACCACATTTCTAGGATTCCAAGTAAATTTATAATTCCATAAATTAGTATCACTTTCAGGGGCAACCAATCCACCACAGAAAGATTCAAAAAGCAACATATTCCCTTTTTGCTCTCTGATAGAATCGATAACTTTCATAGCACTCATATGATCAAGACCTGGGTCTAAACCAATTTCATTCATAAAGATGAGGTTGTTCTTTATTACTTTAGCATTTAAACTTTGCATCTCTTTAGAAATGTAAGATGCAGTTACCATATGTTTTTTGTAAAAAACACAATCTTTGGCCACTTCTATATGAAATCTTGCAGGTAACATAGAAATTACCAAATTCGATTTTTCAATTTCAGTTTTTCTTTGCTGATCATTAAATACGTCAAATTCTAAGACTGCTGTATTTTTATGATCATTAACTAATTCAGACGCATTTTTAATATCTAGATCTCCAATAGTTAGAAAGAGATTTTCTTCTTCAGCTTTATCTAATAAGTACTTTATTAAAGAAGAACTCGATTTACCAGCACCAATAATTAGAATATTTTTCATGAAATAAAACGTATTTTTGATCTAGAAACGAAGATACTATATTTGTTTAAAATTTAACAAAAACACACTATAATGTTTAAAAATTTAATTATTACTGCTATTTTAGGTATGTCAGCAGTAATTTTAGGTGCTTTTGCAGCACATGCTTTAAAAGATACTTTATCAGCTGAAGCTTTACAAAGTTTTGAAACTGCTGTTCGTTACCAAATGTATCATGTGTTAGTACTACTATTTGTAAATATCTATGAAGGATTTACAGAAAAGCAAAAAAATAGCATAAGTTATCTTTTATTTTTAGGCATCCTTTTCTTTTCTGGTTCTATCTATTGCATTCAATTAACCTCTATCACAGCAAAATCTATTTGGTTTGTTACACCTTTAGGAGGGTTGTTTTTTATAATAGCTTGGCTTTCAATGATTGTAATATTCGTAAAAAAAACAAGGAACAATTAAATAATTCATAAATCTTTTCTGATAATCACGTTGTTTTAAAATATTCATTAGTTTTGTTACTTATAAAATCAAAAAAATATTGATATGGTAGATACAAATACGAAATCGATTTCGTTAAATAGTCTAGGAATCAAAAATGCTACAGTTCGTTACCAATTAACTTCGAACCAATTACACAAAGAAACTTTAGAAAAAGAACAAGGAGTAGAATCATCTTTAGGCGCAATTGCTGTAAATACAGGTGAATTTACAGGACGTTCACCTATGGATCGTTTTATTGTAAAAGATGATATTACAAAAGACGAGGTTTGGTGGAGTAACATCAACTTACCTTTTGATGAAAATAAATTTGACAGTCTTTACAATAAGGTTGTAGATTATTTATCTGATAAAGAAATTTATGTTAGAGATAGTTATGCTTGTGCAGATGAAAATTATAAATTAAATATTAGAGTTGTTAATGAATATCCTTGGAGCAATATGTTTGCTTACAATATGTTCTTAAGACCAACAGAAGAAGAGTTAGTAGATTTTAGTCCTGAATGGACCGTTATAAATGCACCAGGTTTTATGGCAGATGCTGCTGTAGATGGAACGCGTCAGCACAACTTTGCAATTTTAAATTTTTCTAAGAAAATTGCATTAATTGGTGGTACAGGTTATACAGGTGAAATTAAAAAAGGAATTTTCTCTGCTTTAAACTTTATTTTACCAGTTTATAAAAATACCTTGCCTATGCACTGTTCTGCCAATGTTGGTAAAGATGGTGATACAGCTATTTTCTTTGGTTTATCAGGTACAGGTAAAACAACTTTATCTACAGATCCAAACAGAAGTTTAATTGGTGATGATGAACATGGTTGGACAGCAGAAAACACTGTTTTTAATTTTGAAGGTGGTTGTTATGCTAAAGTAATTAACCTATCTCAAGAACAAGAGCCAGAAATTTTCTCGGCAATTAAAAAAGGTGCCATTTTAGAAAATGTAATTATGGATGACAATGGAGTTGTCGATTTTGCAGACACTTCAATTACTCAAAATACAAGAGTAAGTTACCCTATTTATCATATAGATAATATTCAGGAACCATCTATTGGTAAAAACCCAAAGAATATTTTCTTTTTAACTGCAGATGCTTTTGGTGTTTTGCCTCCAATATCTAAATTAACACCAAGTCAAGCTGCATATCACTTTATATCTGGTTATACAGCTAAAGTTGCAGGTACAGAAGCAGGTGTTACAGAGCCAGTACCGAGTTTTTCTGCCTGTTTTGGTGCACCATTTATGCCTTTGCATCCAACAAGGTATGCAGAGATGCTAAGTACGAAAATGACAGAAGCAGGTGTAAATGTTTGGTTGGTAAACACAGGTTGGTCTGGAGGTAAATATGGTGTTGGAAGAAGAATGCCATTGAAATACACAAGAGCAATGATTACTGCTGTTTTGAACGGAGATTTAAAAGATTATACTTACGAAGATTATCATATTCACTCAGTATTTGGTGTAGCACAACCAAGAACTTGTCCTGGTGTGCCAACAGAATTATTAAGTCCGAGAGCAACTTGGAATAATGATGACGCATACTATGAAACTGCCTTTAAACTATCGAATGCATTTAGAAATAATTTTAAGCAATTCGAAGAATTTGCAAGCGAAGAAATTCGAAGAGGTGGACCTCAAAGATATGCTTACTAGTGAACATTGTTTTTAGTTTAAATCAGAAACACCTCATTTTTATGAGGTGTTTTTTGTTTTAAAAAAGTATCTTTAGTTCATAAAATTTTAAATGGAATGATTAAAAAATGGTTTCAGAATATTGGTCCAGGTACTTTAGTAGCTGCTGCTTTCATTGGGCCAGGAACCGTAACTTTATGCACACTAGCAGGTGTAAACTTTGGGTTTAATCTGCTTTGGGCAATGTTGCTATCGATAATTGCAACTATAGTTTTACAAGAAATGGCTGCAAGATTGGGTGTCATTTCTCAAAAAGGCTTATCTGAAGTTATTAGAGAAGAAATTAAAGTTCCGTTTTTAAAACAATTCATTACACTATTAATTTTAGGAGCTATTGTAATTGGAAATGCCTCTTATGAAGCAGGAAATATTAGTGGTGGAATTCTAGGTTTAGAAACTGTTTTTGGTAAATTTATTTATAGTCTTGGAGAGCTCAATATCAACTTAATGAGTTACGTAATTGGTAGTATTGCCTTTCTATTATTATACATTGGTAATTATAAATTTTTAGAAAAGGCATTGGTTACTTTGGTGTTATTGATGAGTTTTTCTTTCGTGCTTACTGCAATTATTACTAAACCAAATATCATTTCTATTTTACAAGGATTATTTATTCCTAAATTTCCTGATCAGAGTTTACTAACTGTAATTGGTTTAATAGGTACAACTGTAGTGCCCTATAATTTGTTTTTACATGCTTCTTTAGTTAAAGAAAAATGGTATAAAAAAAAGGATTTTAAACTCGCTAAAAAAGATACAATTGTTTCTATCACATTAGGAGGTTTAGTTTCTATTGCCATTATTATTTCTGCAGCCTCTATACCTTCTAAGGATATTTTAAATGCGGCTGATTTAGCTATAGGATTATCGCCTTTGTATGGAGAATTTGCCAAATATTTTTTAGCCCTTGGTTTATTTGCAGCAGGTATTACATCAGCAATTACAGCTCCTTTAGCAGCAGCTTATGTAGCCAAAGGTTGTTTGGGCTTCAAAGGTGGTTTGCAGTCTAAATGGTTCAGGTTAGTTTGGATTATTATATTAGTTCTGGGCGTTTTATTTTCCTCTGTAGGTATCAAACCAATTGAGATTATCAAGTTTGCTCAAATTGCAAATGGAATGTTATTGCCCATAATAGCAGGTATTTTATTATGGATTATGAATAAAAAGAATGTTTTAGGGAACTATGTAAATACTAAAACTCAGAATTTTATCGGTTTTATAATTTTGCTAATTTCGATTTTCTTAGGAGTAAAAGGAATTTTAAAAGTTTTTAATTTTATCTAAATGAAAGTTGATATTAATTGTGATGTTGGAGAAGGAGTAGCCAATGAGCATTTGATAATGCCTTATATATCATCTTGTAATATTGCTTGTGGAGGTCATTTTGGCGATAAACAAACCATTGATAAAACAATACAATTGGCTGTTGAAAATGGAGTTAAAATTGGTGCACATCCTTCTTTTCCTGATAAAGAAAATTTTGGGAGAAGATTTATGGAGCTACCAAAAACTAAGCTGAAGGAAAGTATTACCCATCAATTAGATCTTTTTCTAGAAAGATTGTCTTTGGTGCAGAAAGAGTTACATCATATAAAACCTCATGGAGCTTTGTATAATGCCTTAGCAGTTGATGAGCAATTGGCAAAAACCATTGTAGAGATTTTAAAACCCTATTTAAACAGTGCTTTTTTATACGTGCCTTATAATTCTGTAATTGCAAAAATTGCTTTACAAAGTGATATTAAAATAAAATACGAAGCCTTTGCAGATAGAAATTATAATGATGATTTAACTCTAGTCTCTAGAATCGAAAAAAATGCATTGCTTGCAGATAAATCAGACGTGCTTAATCATGTTATTTTTATTTTAAAGCATAATAAAGTAAAAACAATATCGGGCTTAAAGGTGCCAATTAAAGCTGATACTTTTTGCGTTCATGGAGATTCTGAAAATGCTTTAGAAATAGTAAGCCATTTATATAGACAACTTCAAAAAGAAGGTTTTGTTATCAGATAAAAATATCACATACAAGCAGTTTGGTCTTCAAGCAATTCTTATAGAATGGCCTGCAATTATTAATGATGAAATTTTTGAGGATATTTTAGTATTCAAAACGAAACTATTAAAAAGACATAGTTCAAAAATTGTAGACGTAATTCAAGGTTATAATTCGTTAACCTTAGTATATAACTCACTCGTTAGTAATTTTAATGAAGAGGTAGAAGCTTTACAAACTATTTACAAAACAAATTCAGAACCTTTAAAACAAGTAAATCTTGTATGGGAAATACCTGTATGTTATGATTTGCAGTTTGGTATAGATTTACAGGAAATTGCCTTACAATCAAGCTTAAAAGTTGAGGAGGTAATTGAGTTACATACCAATAGTATTTATAAAGTTTACTTCATTGGTTTTCTTCCAGGCTTTTTATATTTAGGAGGTTTGAATGAGCAACTATATTTTGATAGAAAACCAAATCCTAGATTAAGAGTTCCTAAAGGAGCTGTGGCTATTGGAGGTAAACAAACAGGAATTTATCCTAATATTTCTTCTGGAGGTTGGAATATTATTGGTAATACTCCAATTGATTTTTTTGATATTGAAAAAGAGAATCCTTGCTTTGCAAAGCCTGGTGATTTTATAAGATTTAAGGCAGTTTCTCTTAAAGAATACAATGAAATTGTAGTGCAAATCAAACAAAATAAATACGAATTGATTAATACTTTACATCATGCTTAAAGTTTTAAAAGCAGGTTTTTTAAGTAGTATTCAAGATAAAGGTAGGTTTGGTTTTGCTGCTTTAGGATTGCCAAATTCAGGAGCTATGGATTCGTATTCTGCAGATTTGGCAAATGCTATTTTAAACAATGAAGTTCATGATGCAGTTTTAGAAATAACCTTAGGGAATTGTGAATTTCAATGCTTAACTGATACCGTAATTTGTATTACAGGTGCAGATGTAAATGCAACTATAAACGGGTTGCCAATTTCACTCAATAAAAAGATATCAATAGTTAAAAATGACATCCTAACTTTTGGAAAGGTAAACTATGGTGTTCGATCTTACTTGGCCTTAAAAGGCGGATTTTTAACAGAGAAGCAATTAAATAGCAGAAGTCTTTATCCTAATATTACTAAACAGGCACTTTTAAAAAAAGGAGACTTATTACCTTATCAAGAATATAAAGAAAAAAGTTTTGGAAATCAATCATCTATAAAAACCATTAAAAATCATTTTACGAATACAGAAATAACTTGTTATGAAGGGCCTGAGTTTGGTTTGTTGAAAGATCATCAAAAAGAATTTTTGCAAAACACCACATTTACAATTTCTAGAGACAATTCTAGAATGGGTTATAAATTGAAAGAAGAAATGCAAAATACTTTGCCACAAATACTTACGTCATCTGTTTTGCCAGGCACAGTGCAGCTTACACCTTCTGGAGTATTAATTGTATTAATGAGAGATTGTCAAACAACAGGTGGTTACCCAAGAATACTGCAACTAACAGAAAAATCAATAAATCAATTAGCGCAAAAAACTAGTTTAGATTTTTTTAAATTTGTAGTGAAACTCATTTGAGTTAAAGTTTCATTTTTATGAGTTAAGTTAAAGTGTGGCTCTAAGATATCTTTGTAGTGTGTTTGATTAAGCACAAAAAATAAGTTGAACAATTAAAAAAATCAAAAACCATGAGTAATTTATCAAATTTTGTATTAGGTGCTGCAGTAGGTAGTATTTTAGGTATTTTATATGCTCCTGATAAAGGAGAAGAAACTAGAAAGAAATTAATGGCTGAAGCTTTAGTGGCTAAAGATAAACTTGCAGAAACTGCAGAAGAAGTTAAAAGCCAAGTGAGTTCTACAGTATCTAATCAAAAACATAATTTAGAAACTCAGTTAGAAAGTGTAATGTCTAATGTTAGCTATAAAGCTGAAGATGTAATTACTACACTAGAAAGAAAATTGAGTGAATTAAAAGAGAAAAATAAGCATCTACAAAAAAATACGGTAGAGGATTTAGAAGATAAATTTAATCAAACTGTATAATATAGATGTTCAATCAAGAAACTAAAAATAGCACTTCAGATAGTACTATAGACATAGCAAAAAGATATTCAGAAACTTCATACAAGTATATAAAACTTAAGACTTTTCATTTGCTTACCTCTAATATAGCTTTATTGGCTAAGGTGTTTGTTATTGGAATCTTGTTTTTAATCTCAATATTATTTTTATCTATTTCAGGAGCTTTAGCAATAGGTAGCGCTTTAAATAGTATGCCTTTAGGATTTTTAAGTATTTTCTTAATATTCTTAATATTTGCATTTATTGCTTTTCTTCTAAGAAAGAAAATAAACAAAGCTGTAATTACCACTTTTGCAGATAAGTTCTTTAGTGCAGAAGATAGCTTGACACCTAAAGAAATAGTTAAAAACAAATCAAACTAAAACATTAATAATGAAATCATACCAAAACTTCGAGCAAATAGAATATGACCTGAAGGTTTTAAGCTTAGAAAGGCAAATTGCTTATCAAGAATTAAAAGGAGTAAAACAAGATTTTGAAGAAACCTTAAAACCTATGAATATTTTGGGAGGTGCTTTGAAATTTTTAGGAAAGTATGGAGCTTTATTATTAGTTAAGAAATTTTTTAAATAAAATTAATTAAACAAAAAAAATATTATGAAAAAAGTAATTATGACAATCATGACAGCTGCTGTATTAGTAAGTTGTGATGTAGACCAAACTAAGAAAACGAAATTACCAGAAGTAGATGTAGATATTGATACAGAAGCAGGGCAATTACCAGCTTTTGATGTAGACTGGGCAGAAGTTAATGTAGGTACAACAACAAAAATGGTAACAGTACCAAAAGTAGTTGTAGTAATGGAGGAGGTTGAGGTAGAAGTACCTTATGTAGATGTAGAAATGCCAGATGATGTAGATGGCGAAAAAGAAGAACAAACTTTAATGGTAGAAGCAGAGGTTTCAGATAAGGAACATGCTATTGAAATTAAAGAAATTAGAGCAATGAATAACAACCTAATTGTAATTTCTGAATTAGAAGAAATGACAACAAGTTTAGGCGATAAAAAAATTAGAGTATCTGATCAAGTTACTTTAAATGCTCCAGATATGAATGTAAAATACTATGTTATTGGTGAAAGACCAGATAGAGTATTTAACACAAAATACAAGTACTATTCAGACATGAATACCTTAAACGAAAAATTAGGAAATGATTATAAAGTTATCTATACCAAATAATTTTATAATGGTTGGTTGATTTTAAAGCCTTGATATTTTATAATATCAAGGCTTTTTTATTACGCTACTTTTTTTAATTTTTTTTTAAAACTGTTGGGTGTAATATTATATTTTTCTTTAAAAATTTTAGAAAAATAACTTCGGCTACTAAACCCTATACTATAAACGATTTGAGAAATATTTAAATCAGAGTTTTTAAGCATATCTCTGGCACTCTCCAAACGCACATGTCTAATATATTCTGTTACTGTTCGTTTATATAAATACTTAAAACCTTCTTGCAATTTGGCTTGAGTTAAACCAGATTTAAATGAAAGCTGATTTAAAGAATATTCCTTGGCAGGATTTTTTAAAATAGCATTACCAATTTTTCGCACAATTTTTAAATCGCTCTTGTTGATACCTTCTGGTAACTTTGTACCAGATAAAATTCTGTTGTGTTGTTGAATATGCATAGACAAAATCTCATAAATTCTAGCTTCAATTTTTAGAATTCGCAACATGCCTTTGGCTTTTATTTTATGCATTCCATTAATCAAATCTGCCATTTTAAGATTTAATGTTCCATAACTAGAAAATCTATTTTCATGATCTGTATCTACAAAAACTTCATAAAGTTGTGTGTTTAGTGTTGAGACATTTGTAGTTCTTTTTTTCAAAAATTGTTTTCTAACAATCTGTATGATATTGATTTCTAACTTTTCATCTTTGGGAAAAATAATATCATTATAACCACCATCTTTATTGGTGAAAATTAAAGATTGAAATTGCCCAACTTCTTTGATGGTATTATGAATGCCGAATTTATGTTTTAAACTTCCAAGGGAAGGATAAATAAATCGAATAGGATTAAAATCTTCTTGAGATTGAATATGAAGAAATAATTCTTTGTGAAATTTAATATTAAAATCTAAAAGATTCACACCCCAGTCAAAGGGTATATATCTAATAGATCCTATCGCATTTTCATTATTTATGGTAAGTACAAATTCGCTCCATCTTTCAGTAATTTCGCCACCAATAGCCTCTTGTAATTGCTCTAAAAAGTCTATAGGACCATCAGCATTAATTTCAACATTTATCATAATATTTATGTCTAGTGTTTGTCTAAATTTAAATGAAAAACAAATATCAGTAAAGGTAGTTTAAAATTAAATGCACATGCCTGATTCGATTAATATTTAGTTGAAATGCGTTAATAAAAACCTGCTGAAGAATTTATTTTTGAGTAAATCAATAAAAAAAAACCACTATGAATATTTTTGAACAAATTAGAAAAGATCATGACACTCAAAGAGATCTTTTAGACAAGTTAGTAGACACTTCAGGCGATTCTAAAAAGAGAGATGAAATTTATAAGGCTTTAAAAAAGGAATTAGAAGTACATGCAGATGCAGAAGAAAGACATTTTTACAAGCCCTTAATTAGTAATGACATGATGCAAGAAAAAGCGAGACATGGAATTGCAGAACATCATGAAATTGATGAATTGATAGAAAAGTTAGATGATACAGATTATGACTCATCTGCTTGGCTAAAATTTGCCAAACAATTAAAAGAAAAAGTAGAACATCATTTAGAAGATGAAGAACAGGTGTTTTTTCAATTGGCAGGTAAAGTATTTACTGAAAAAGAGAAAACATCATTAGCAAAGGACTATACAAATTATATGGAGCAAAATTTATAGTACATGATAAAAGTTATAGATAAATCTCTTGTAAAAAATATTTTCACCAAGCCAGAAGACTTTTTAGAGTACTTTGATTTGGTTTATGTAAATGATTTTAATTTATCTATAAATCGTGTTAAGAAAGGCAAAACCTTTGCTTATCAAAAAGCAGGTGCTTTTGTGTCAGATCAAAATGTACTGAAAAGAATTCAAACTTTGGTGATACCTCCAATGTGGAAAAAAGTTAGAATTTCTGATTTAGATAATGGGCATTTACAAGCTGTGGGCAGAGATGCAAAAGGTAGAAAACAATACAGATATCATTCTAAATGGAATGCTGTAAGAAACAAAACCAAGTTTATTAAAATGATAGATTTTGGAAAGAATCTACCAAAAATTAGAAGTAAAGTAAATAAGGATTTAGAACAACCTACTTGGACTAAAAACAAAGTTTTGGCTTTAATTGTAAAATTACTTGAAGAAACTCATATAAGAATTGGTAACACTCAATATGCAAAGCGCAATAAAACCTATGGCATTACAACTTTAAGAACAAAGCATCTTACCAAAGAGAATAACAAAATAAGGTTTGAATTTGTTGGTAAAAGAGGTAAAGAACATAAAATTACATTAAGGAATAAGAAGCTAATTAAGTTGGTGAATCAATGTCAAGAAATTCCTGGCTGGAAGCTCTTTCAGTATTATGATGAAGATGGAATCAAAAAGGAAATAGACAGCAGTTCTGTTAATGAATACATTCACAATTTATGTGGAGAATTATTTACGGCCAAAGATTTTAGAACGTGGTCTGCATCTTTAATTGCTTTTAATACTCTAATGGATTTTGGAATTGAGAAAGAAGAAAATCAAAATAAGAAAAATAGGCTACAAGCAATAGATGTTGTAGCTAAGGAATTAGGAAACACCAGAAATGTTTCTCGTAAATATTACATACATCCCCATATTCTAAAAACCTATGAGGACTCTAGTATCAACACTTATTTTAAGCAAGTAGAAAATGATAAGAAAATTTACACCAATTTTTCACATTCAGAAAAAGCAATGATGACTTTATTAGAAGATTATAATCCTGTAATTGATATCTAACAAATATCATATGAGTCAAGTTCAATTTCGAATGAACAAAGACAAACCCTTTAAAGCTTATATCTTTGTAGTGTAAGAAAAAGAAAGCAAAAAATTGCAAGATGTAAACTGTTCAGCATCTTTAAACAAGTTGAACAATCACGTAAAATTTAAATGAAATGAGTACTTATACAGAAGAAGTTGGAAAAAAATTAAACGGATTATTAGAAAGAACATATGATGCTGAAAAAGGTTTTAAAAACGCAGCTGATAATATTAGTAACCCAGCATTAAAAAACTATTTTACATCAAAAGCCAAAGAGAGATATAATTTTGGACATGAGTTAAAAGAAGAAATTAAATCTTTTAATCAAGAAGTAGATAAAGGTGGAAGTTTAACAGGAACCGCACACAGGGCTTGGATGGATATAAAAGCAATGTTGTCATTAGATAACGAAGAATCTATGTTAGAAGAATCAATTAGAGGTGAAAAAACAGCTATTGATGATTATGATGAAGTTTTAAATGAAACTACATTACCAAGTAGTACAAAAACAGTATTAGAAGCACAGAAAAATAAAATCCAAATAGGATTGGAAAATATTAAATCTTTAGAAGATTTACACTAGAGATTTAAGGTTGGTTGATTGATTTAGGTTGCCTGAAAAGGCAACCTTTTTCTTGTTTTATATCCACCTTATTTGAGTTAAAATTAGCTTTATAAGAGTTAAAAATCTCTATATAAAAGAGTTAATTTTACTGTAAGAGAGATAGTTATAGCAACTATTTAATATTAACTAAAAAACTTTAAACTATGTTACGTTGGGCAATCATTTTTATAATAATCGCATTAATTGCTGGAGTCTTGGGCTTTGGTGGAATAGCAGGTGCAGCAGCTGGAATAGCTAAAATTGTATTTGTTGTGTTTATTATTCTTTTCTTAATATCATTAATTACTGGAAGAAAAAAAGTATAGATAAATATATAAAGAAAAAGAAAAAGTATAAACTACTTAATCATTAGATTAAGTAGTTTTTTTATGCTATAAAATGGTGTTTTTTAGCATGGGCTATGGCTTCATTACTATCATTTACTAGTAAAAAAGTAGTGTCTGTATAATTTTTTACCAAGTTCTTAATACGTTCATTGTTTTTATCTTTACTAACGCTTCTTACATAAATGGCCTTAATTCTGTTTGGAAATTGTGTAACTGTTTCCATATAAATATCTGCATCATGCTCACCAGCATCACCAATTAAAATGAATGGTAAATCTGTATAAGTTTTTAAAATATTTATAATCTCCTTTTGCTTTTGAGGTTTATCATCTTTTTTCTTAGAAAAGATATTTCTCATTGTACGCAATAAAATAGCTCCCTTAGGAAAATTGTTTTTCGTTAAAAAATATTCTAAATAACGATACATATTCCAAGGACTGTGGCTTACATAAAAAAACGGATTAGCATCATTACCCGATTTTCCTGAATGTAGTAAACTATAAAACTCTGAAGCTCCTTCTAAGGCTTTTCTGTTGTAAGGTGATTTAAATAATGTGTTAATTAATAATTTCCACTTTAGTTTAGAGACAACACCTGTATGTAAAATGGTATCATCAATATCGCTAATAACTCCAAAATTTGCTTTGGCAGATGGTATTAAAACTTCACCCTCAAAAATATTGTTATTGTTAATCTTATGTTTGATGTTGGTGTTTGTAAATGAAATAGTGTATTTCAACCAGCCTTCTGAAGTTGTTAATGCACTAAGGTTATCAATTTTTTCATCTACTAAAAAATAGCCATCATTATCTGTTTTGGTTTTGATTTCTTGATGATTTGGTAAAGTAAGAGTAAGAGATGTGTTTTTTATTTCATCGCTTTCAAAACGTTTATACGAGTTTACCAGAAGCCCTAGAACACCTTTTCTTTCTAACGAAATATTCTCATCTTCTAAAGCCCTGCCTCTGGCATAAAAGTGATTATGAGTTCCATAGCTTTGAAACACTATAATTTGTAATGGATCTTTCGAAAATATTGACATTTTTTGTTTTAAAGGTACATATACTGCATAAAAAAAGCCACATCTAAATGTGGCTTTTTTTAACTCAATAACGCAAGAATTAGTCTTTATCGTTAATAATAATTTTAACTTCTTTTGTTTTTGTTTCTTTATTTTTTTTAACATCCATAGAAACAATTTTACCAGCTTCTTCAGCTTTAGCCTCAATTTCTTCTAAAGTTCCATTAAATTTTTCTGAAGTGGTTACGCTTTTACCATCAACTGTTTTTGTAGTAACAATTGTTGCAGCAACTAAATCATCAGCATTAGAAGAAGTAATTTCTACTTTAACTTCTTTTCTAATTTCGTTTGCATTTGCATCGTCTGAATGTCCACCTAAAATTGGAGCAATAACCAAACCAATTAAACAGGTAAGTTTAATTAAAATATTCATTGATGGACCTGAAGTATCCTTAAAAGGATCTCCAACAGTATCTCCAGTTACAGCTGCTTTGTGAGCATCTGAACCTTTATACGTCATTTCTCCATTGATTTCTACACCTGCTTCGAAAGATTTTTTAGCATTGTCCCAAGCACCACCTGCATTATTTTGGAATATTGCCCAAAGTACACCAGAAACAGTAACTCCAGCCATATAACCACCTAGCATTTCAGCTATTGCTAAATTATCCATACCAAATAAAAGTGGTACAAATGCAATAATTAATGGGAAACCTATGGTCAATAAACCAGGTAACATCATTTCCTTTAATGAGGCTTGTGTTGAAATAGCAACACATTTATCGTATTCAGGTTTTCCTGTACCTTCCATAATACCAGGAATAGCTTTGAATTGTCTTCTTACTTCTTGCACCATTTCCATTGCAGCTTTACCTACAGCATTCATTGCTAATGCAGAAAATACAACAGGCACCATACCACCAACAAATAACATCGCTAAAACAGGTGCTTTAAAAATGTTAATTCCGTCAATACCTGTAAAGGTAACGTAAGCAGCAAAAAGTGCTAATGAAGTTAAGGCAGCAGAAGCGATAGCAAATCCTTTACCAGTTGCAGCAGTTGTATTACCTACAGAATCTAAAATATCCGTTCTTTCTCTTACAATTGGTTCTTGTTCGCTCATTTCTGCAATACCACCTGCATTATCAGAAATTGGTCCAAAAGCATCAATAGCTAATTGCATAGCAGTTGTAGCCATCATTGCTGAAGCTGCTAAAGCAACTCCGTAAAAACCAGCAAAAGCATAAGAAGCCCAAATTGCCCCAGCAAACAGTAATACTGATGGAAAAGTAGAAATCATACCTGTAGCTAAACCAGCAATAATGTTAGTTCCTGCTCCTGTAGAAGATTGTTGTACAATTTTTAATATTGGAGATTTACCCAACCCTGTATAATATTCAGTTACTGATGATATAACAGCACCAACCACTAAACCTACGAGTGTTGCATAAAATACACGCATCGAAGAAATTTCTTGTAATCCTTCTCCAAAGAATTCCATTGTCATAGTTTCTGGTAACATCCAAGTAACTAAACCATAACAAGATAAACCTACTAAGACAATAGATGTCCAGTTACCTTTATTTAAAGCACCCATTACTTGTGCTTCTTTTGCATTATTAGAACTAATTTTTACTAATAAAGTACCAATAATAGAGATTATAATTCCTGCTCCTGCAATTGCCATTGGTAATAAAATTGGACCAATACCACCAAAAGCGTCAGTAATAGAACCGCCCATATCTTTTATAACATAGTTTCCTAAAACCATGGCTGCTAATACTGTTGCAACGTAAGAACCAAATAAATCTGCACCCATACCTGCTACATCACCTACATTATCACCTACATTATCTGCAATAGTTGCTGGGTTTCTTGGATCATCTTCTGGAATTCCAGCTTCAACTTTACCAACTAAATCAGCCCCAACATCTGCAGCTTTGGTATAAATACCACCACCAACTCTGGCAAACAATGCAATTGATTCTGCTCCAAGAGAAAAACCAGCTAAAGTTTCTAATACAATAGTCATATCCATTGTATTGGTCCATGTACTATCCATAAAGAAATAGAAGAAAAATATAAAGAAAGCAGTTAAACCTAAGACTGCTAAACCAGCAACTCCTAAGCCCATAACTGTACCTCCACCAAAAGATATTTTTAAAGCATTTGGCAAGCTAGTTCTTGCTGCTTGTGTAGTTCTAACATTTGTTTTTGTTGCAATTTTCATACCTATATTACCTGCAAACGCAGAGAAAATAGCTCCAAAAATAAAAGCGACTACAATTAGAATGTGTGTTGTTGGTACAATAAACGAAACTGCTGCAAGTGCTAAACTCACAACAAAAACAAAAATGGCTAATAGTTTATACTCAGCACTTAAAAACGCCAAAGCTCCTTCATAAATGTAATCTGAAATTTCTTTCATCTTACCATCTCCTGCATCTTGTTTCATTACCCAAGATTGTTTAATCCACATGTAGATTAAACCTAAAATAGCCAATACAATTGGCATCCAAATCATTAATTCCATATACTATTTAAATTTGATTAGTTTAAAACGGTGGCTAAAATAGGAAAATCAATGTGATAAAAAAAACCACCTTTAATTAAAAGATGGTTTATAATTTATAAGATATTTTATCAATATGATAATTATATGGTAAAAGTGCGTTTCTTTTTGTGTTCACTATTGTCATAACGCTCTATACACTCATGGTAAATTCTAATAGCATCTTCTGCATTACCCCAACCACCTGTGTCTACTTTTTTCTCTTCTAAGTCTTTGTATACTTGAAAAAAGTGTTCAATTTCTTTAAGTCTGTGAGGGTTTATATCAGAAATATCTCTTTTCTTACTCCATATAGGATCTGATACAGGAACACAAATAATTTTTTCATCCGGTCCTTTTTCATCAGTCATGTAAAATACTCCAATTGGTCTTACTTCCATAACAACCATTGGGTAAGTTGGTTGATGACCTAAAACTAATATATCTAATGGGTCTGAATCTAAAGCTAAAGTTTCTGGAATAAATCCATAATCTCCAGGATACATCATAGATGAGAATAACATTCTATCAAAACGTATTTTATTCAGGGTAAAGTCGTATTCATATTTATTCCTACTTCCTTTAGGAATCTCAATTAAAACATCAAAAGTTAATGATTTATTTTCGCTCATAATTATTCTTCAATATATATTATAATTAATGCAAAAGTAGTGAAAGTACTAGTTTAAAGGAAGTATTTGCAGTGTTAATTTTACGCAAAGGTTTTCGGTTTAGGGCAGAAAAAAACCTTTTTGAAAAAATCAAAAAGGTTTTAAATATTGAGATGTTATTAAAGTTAAATATACATAACTTCTTTAACCGCTTTTATAACGTCTTCGTGATTAGGAATCCATTTTTCTAATAATACAGGAGAATAAGGAGCAGGAGTGTCTGCAGTTGTAATTCTCTTGATAGGTGCATCTAAATAATCGAATGCTTCATCCTGAATTCTATATGTTATTTCTGAAGCAACACTTGCAAATGGCCATGCCTCTTCTAAAACAACTAGTCTATTTGTCTTTTTAACCGATGTTAAAATCGCTGCATGATCCATTGGTCTAACAGTTCTTAAATCGATTATTTCTACAGAAATATTTTCTTTTGCTAACTCATCAGCAGCTTTATAAGCTTCCTTAATAATTTTACCAAAAGATACAATAGTTACATCTGTACCTTCTCTTTTAATGTCTGCAACTCCAATAGGAATAATGTATTCTCCTTCAGGAATTTCCATTTTATCACCATACATCTGCTCAGACTCCATAAAAATTACTGGATCATCATCTCTAATTGCAGCTTTTAATAAACCTTTTGCATCATAAGGATTAGATGGTACAATTACTTTTAAACCAGGTGTGTTTGCAAACCAGTTTTCAAAAGCTTGAGAGTGTGTTGCACCTAATTGACCAGCAGAAGCTGTAGGTCCTCTAAAAACAATAGGGCAATTGAACTGACCACCAGACATTTGTCTAATTTTGGCAGCATTATTTATAATTTGATCAATTCCAACCAAAGAGAAATTAAATGTCATGTATTCTACAATAGGTCTATTACCATTCATGGCAGAACCAATTGCAACACCTGCAAAACCAAGTTCAGCAATAGGAGTATCAATAACTCTTTTTGCACCAAACTCATCTAGCATACCTTTACTTGCTTTGTAGGCACCATTATATTCAGCAACTTCTTCACCCATTAAATAAATGCTCTCATCTCTGCGCATTTCTTCGCTCATTGCTTCGCAAATAGCTTCTCTAAATTGAACTGTTTTCATTTGTTTTTAGCGTATATTAAAATCAAAAACAAAAGTAAGAAATTTTGATGTAAACAAACTACAACTTTTATTGATATCTATAGAATTATAGAGAACGCAACAAATTGATAAGAATGCTTGCAAACTTTATTAATTATGGAATAATTCTTTAGAAAATATGGTATCTTTAAATTGAGAAAAAAATTAAGCCAGCTAATAAAATATAAAATGAAGTTTTTAAATATTATTTTGAATAAGAAAAAAATGGGTTTGTTAATTGTTTTATCCATTTTTAATTTCATTCAAATTTCAGGTCAGAGTGATAAAGATTTGGATTGCAAAATAAAACCTGGTGATCTTCCAAAATTTCAAGCTGCTTTAAATGATGCAAAACTGCATTATTATACAAATCAAGGAAAAACAAAACTCGATTTGAAAAAAGCAGAAGAACAATGCAATACAGATTACTTTTTTGTAGAAAAAGGTAAAATGATATTAATCTCTCCAGGACAAAAAAGCGACAGAACCGAAATTAGACAAGAGAAAGATCTAGCTTTAAATTCTAAAAGTGCAATGCACTTTATAGCCACTTTTGAGAATGTGCCAGATGCCAGAATGAATAAAGGGGTAACTATTGGTCAAATACATAATGACAAAAAGGGCGTTAAAAGACCTTTGTTAAGAGTAGAAATTGCTGGAGGTAGTGAAATTAGGGTTGTGGTTACAGAGAGCTATATAAAAAATGAGGGTGATGTAGAAAATGATTTCTTTACTTCTTTTAGTGAAAAAGATAAAATTGAATGTATTATTGAAATTCTTGGAAATGGAGATGAAGTAGCTGTAGCTATTAAAAATCTCACAAAAAATAAAACAAGAATTATTACTTATAGTGTAAGTGATTTATGGAAAACCATGGATGGTAATTTCTATTTTAAGGCTGGAGCATACACTCAAGTTGCTGGGCCTAAAACTAAAGTCTCTTATGATCAGATTGCGTTTATTTATAAATAAACCTCCTCTTATTTAAGAAATTGCTAAAATTTACATTAGAAACTTAACAGATTTCTTTTTTTAACAAAAAATTTATTATGCATGCATAGTATTTTTTAAAAAAAAGCCTTAATTTTGTTGAAGTTAATAATGATAAATAATAGATTTTATGAAAATATTGGTTTGTATTAGTCACGTTCCTGATACTACTTCTAAGATTAATTTTACAGAAGGAGATACAAAATTCGATACGAATGGAGTACAATTTGTAATCAATCCTTATGATGAGTTCAGTTTAACAAGAGCAATGTGGTTTAAAGAGAAGCAAGGCGCAAGTGTAACTGTTGTTAATGTTGGTAATGCAACTACAGAGCCTACTTTACGTAAAGCTTTAGCAATTGGTGCAGATGATGCTATACGTGTAAATGCAGAAGCTACAGATGGTTTATCTGTTGCTAAAGAATTGGCAGAAGTTGTTAAATCTGGAGGATATGATTTAGTTTTAGCAGGTAGAGAATCAATTGATTATAATGGAGGTATGGTTCCTGGAATGTTAGCTGCTTTAGTAGATTTTAATTTCGTTAATGGTTGTGTTGGTATGGAAGTAGAAGGTACGTCTGTAACTGCAGTGAGAGAAATTGATGGTGGTAATGAAACGTTAAGTACATCTTTACCTTTAGTAGTTGGTGGTCAAAAAGGAATTGTAGAAGAGAAAGATTTACGTATACCTAATATGCGTGGAATTATGATGGCTCGTAAAAAACCTTTAAATGCAGTAGAGCCTGTATCTGCAGAAGCTGCAACATCTATTCAATCTTTTGAAAAACCAGCGCCAAAAGGTGCAGTTAAATTAATTGATGCAGACAATGTAGATGAGTTAATTAACTTGTTGCATAATGAAGCTAAAGTAATTTAATCATAAAATTATCCGAAGTTTTAAAATCGGAAAAAATAAAAATTAATCTTGTTGATTTTTTATCCTTTGAAATAAAGAATTCAACATATAAAACTTAAAATATATGTCAGTTTTAGTTTTCGCAGATTCAACAGAAGGAAAATTTAAAAAAAGTGCATTTGAAGTAGTTTCTTATGCAAAAAAAGTTGCTGAACAATTAGGTACTAATGTTGTTGCTGTAACAATAAACGCTAATAACAACGAAGAGTTATACACTTATGGAGCAGAAAAAGTACTTTCTGTAACTAATGATGCTCTAAACACATTTAATGCAAAACAATATGCATCTGTAATTGAACAAGCTGCTTCTTCTACAGGAGCTTCTGTTGTAGTATTAGATTCAAGTATTGATACTTTGAGTGCTGCACCATTGTTAGCAGTTGCATTAAATGCAGGTTATGCATCTAATGTTGTTGAAGTACCAAGCTCAACAGCACCATTTACTGTAAAAAGAAAAGCTTTTTCGAACAAAGGTTTTAGTAATACAGTAATTGCAACAGATATTAAGATAATAGGAGTTGCAAAAAATTCTTACGGAGTTCATGAGAATGTAGTTTCTGGTTCAACAGAAAGTTTCGATGCTACAATTGCAGAAACAGGTGTTACTTCAGAGAAATTAGAAAGAGTTACAGGTAAGGTAACCATAGCAGATGCAGAGGTTGTAGTTTCTGCAGGTAGAGGATTGAAGGGGCCAGAAAATTGGGGAATGGTAGAGGAGTTAGCTGATGTTTTAGGCGCAGCAACTGCATGTTCTAAACCAGTTTCAGATTTAGGATGGAGACCTCATGGAGAACACGTAGGTCAAACAGGTAAACCAGTTGCTTCTAACTTGTATATCGCTATTGGTATTTCTGGAGCAATTCAGCATTTAGCAGGTATTAACGCTTCTAAAGTAAAAGTGGTTATCAATACAGACCCAGAAGCTCCTTTCTTTAAAGCAGCAGATTATGGTATTGTTGGTGATGCTTTTGAAGTTGTACCAACTTTAATAGAGAAATTAAAAGCTTTTAAACAAGCATCTTAATTTATTATAATATAAAGTTCATTCAAAAACCTACTATATTTTTAGTAGGTTTTTACTTTTTATAAAAACTCATAAAATAAAAGTTCTCAATCTATTATTTTTATTAAATTGTGCCCTCTTAAAAAGGGCTTTAAAGCTTTTTTTATTTATGTTGATTGATATATGAGTTTAATACTACTTACTATTAAAGGAATTTCTTACAGTCAAACACAAAGTGGTGCTTATGCATTGGTTTTGAGTGAGATAGAAGGAACAAGAACTTTACCTATTATTATTGGTGCCTTTGAAGCACAATCTATAGCCATAGCTTTAGAAACAGAAATTAGACCACCAAGACCACTAACTCACGATTTATTCAAGACCTTTTCAGACACTTTTGATATTACTATAAAAGAAGTAATTATTCACAAACTTGTAGATGGTGTATTCTTTTCTAGTTTAATCTGTGTTAGAGATGGTAAAGAAGAAGTTATAGATACACGTACTTCAGATGCAATTGCAATTGCAGTTCGTTTTGATGCACCTATTTATACTTATGAAAACATCTTAGATAAAGCTGGTATCTATTTAAAGGTAGAAGAAGAACTTGCTATTGAAAATAATTTAGAGCCAAAGCAAGAAAGTTCAACTACATTTGAGTTAGAGGAGGAAGATAAAGTGAATTATGCAGACTTGTCTTTAAAAGAATTAAACCAGCAACTAGATACTGCAGTTGCTGATGAAAATTACGAATTAGCTGCAACCATTAGAGACGAAATTAGCAAGCGCTCTTAAAACCTTAGATCTATATTATGAAAAAAATACTTATTGTATTTTTCTGTATTTTCTCAATGTCAATTTTTTCGCAGAATACAGAAGCTGTGGTTGCAACCGCTGAAATTATTCCAAGTCAAGGTTTTTCTTTTAACAGTCTTTGGAGAGGAGTTTTAGGAATGTTTTCTTTAATAGTAATTGCTTTCTTGTTTAGCAGTAATAAAAAAGCAATCGATTGGAAAAAAGTAGGGATTGGTTTATCAATTCAGTTACTTATTGCAATTGGGGTTTTAAAAGTTGTTTTTATTCAAAAGGTTTTTGAATTTATTGGCGGAATTTTTATTGAGATTTTAGAATATACAAAAGCAGGTAGTGAATTTTTGTTTTCAGGAATGGTGGGTGATGTTAATACCTTTGGTTATATTTTTGCTTTTCAAGTTTTACCTACAATCATTTTCTTTTCAGCTTTAACATCATTGTTATTCTACTTAGGTATTATTCAGAAGGTGGTAAAATTGTTAGCCTTGGCTTTGAGTAAAATATTAGGTATTTCTGGAATGGAAAGTTTATCTGTAGCCGGAAATATATTTTTAGGACAAACAGAAGCTCCATTATTAATTAAAGCGTATTTAGATAAAATGAATAGGTCTGAAATGTTGTTGGTAATGATTGGAGGAATGGCCACAGTTGCTGGTGCAGTATTGGCAGCTTACATAGGCTTTTTAGGAGGTGGAGATAAGACTTTAGAATTAATATTTGCAAAGCACTTATTAGCAGCTTCAGTAATGGCAGCTCCTGGTGCAATTGTAATTTCTAAAATTTTATATCCGCAAACAGAGGCAGTGAATACAGATGTTACAGTATCTCAAGAAAAAATAGGGTCTAATATTTTAGACGCTATTGCAAACGGTACTACAGAAGGTTTACGATTAGCTGTAAATGTTGGAGCAATGCTTTTAGTATTTGTTGCTGTAATTGCAATGATAAACGGAATTTTAGGTTGGGTAGGTGATATTACAACATTAAATTCTTGGATGGCCGCAAACACAGCTTATGACAGTTTTTCTCTAGAAGCAATTTTAGGATATTTGTTTGCACCTTTAATGTGGATGATAGGTGTGGCTTCTGAAGACATGGCTTTAATGGGCCAACTTTTAGGCATAAAATTAGCAGCAAGTGAATTTGTAGGATACATTCAATTAGCGGAGTTAAAAGACGTTGCAAGTGCTACACATTTAACCTTTAACAAATCTATAATTATGGCTACTTACATGCTTTGTGGCTTTGCAAATTTTGCTTCAATTGGTATTCAAATTGGTGGTATTGGTTCTTTAGCACCAAGTCAAAGAAAAACCTTATCAGAATTTGGTGTAAAAGCACTAATAGGTGGTACAATAGCATCTTTAATGTCTGCAACTATTGCAGGTATGATTATTGGTTAAATTTAAATTTATAATTTACTAATAAGTTGATTTTTTATCTTCAATTAGTTAATAACTTTTATACATTTTTTAAAAAGCTTCAACCTTTATAGTTGAAGCTTTTTATATTTTTACACAAAGTCGATAAAAGAATATGAAGCAGTATCATGATTTAGTAAAGCACGTTTTAGAAAACGGAAATGAAAAAGGAGATAGAACAGGAACAGGTACTAAAAGTGTTTTTGGGTATCAAATGCGTTTTGATTTAAGTGAAGGTTTCCCAATGGTTACCACCAAAAAGCTGCATTTAAAAAGTATTGTTTATGAACTATTATGGTTTATTAAAGGAGACACTAATGTAAAATATTTGCAAGAAAATGGTGTTAGAATTTGGAATGAATGGGCAGATGAAAATGGAGATTTAGGTCCTGTTTATGGGCATCAGTGGCGTAATTGGAATAGTGATGAAGTAGACCAATTAAAAGAAGTTATTGCTACTTTAAAATCAAACCCAAACTCAAGAAGAATGTTAGTTTCTGCATGGAATCCATCAGTATTGCCAGATACTTCTAAATCATTTTCAGAAAATGTAGCGAATGGTAAAGCTGCTTTACCTCCTTGTCATGCCTTTTTTCAATTTTATGTTTCAGATGGTAAATTATCTTGTCAATTATACCAAAGAAGTGCAGATATATTTTTAGGTGTGCCTTTTAATATAGCTTCATACGCATTGTTTACAATGATGATGGCACAGGTATGTGGTTATGAGGCAGGTGAATTTATTCACACTTTTGGAGATGCTCATATTTACAATAATCATGTAGAGCAATTAGAGCTGCAATTGTCTAGAGATATTAGACCTTTACCAAAAATGAAATTAAATACTGCAATTACAAATATCGAAGATTTTACTTTTGATGATTTTGAATTGCAAGACTATAATCCTCATCCTCATATTAAGGGTAAGGTTGCAGTATAATATACATTTAAAACAAAAAGAGCCTTCAATTAAATTTGAAGGCTCTTTTTGTTTTTCATAGTGATATATATTATAAGCTTAAAACGCTGTTCTCTGCATTAGCATAATCGTTCCAAGCAAAAGCATCTGCTTCTTGATCATTTAAATACTTACCATCAACTAGATACCTAAATTCGTAAGAATTACCAGCCTCTAAATCTACAGTTCCTTTAAAAGAACCGTTTTTTAATTTCTTTAATGGCGTTGCTTCTGTATTCCACTCGTTAAAGTTACCTACAACTGCTGCAGTTTTTGCATCTTCAGCTGGTAAAGTAAATGTTACCTTACATACTGGTTTTGTTTTCAAAAATTTCTTTTTAATAGACATAATTATCAGATTAAATTATGTGGTAAATTTATACAAGTAGTTTTTAAGTACAAATTAAATTTACGTTAAGCCCAAAGTTTTATCACTTTAATAAAATGAGAGTTAATAAAATTAATATTTAGGAAATATATGACCTTAATATTAAAAGAGTCTTAAAATAAAAATACTTTCTTAAGTGCTGATAATCAGTAATTTTACTTCGAAAACGTATTCGTGCTTTTGCAATTCTCTTGAAAAAACTACAAAAACGGCAGTTTAAACTGTCTTTTTAGATTATTTTTGTTTTAAACCATTCTAGTATATGATTACAATTATAGCAGCAATTGCAAAGAATAATGCACTTGGTAAAAACAACGATTTAATTTGGCATTTACCTGCAGATTTAAAACGATTTAAAAAAGTTACAACTGGGCATCATATATTAATGGGTAGAAATACTTTTGAATCTATAGGTAGACCTTTACCAAATAGAATAACCATAATTATCACTAAAAACGAAGAATATGTGCAAGAGGGTTGTTTGATTGCAAATAGTGTAGAGCAAGCCTTAGAAATGGCACATGATGATGATCAAATCTTTATTATTGGTGGTGCTCAAGTCTATGAATATGCGATGAAACACGATTTTGCTGATGCTTTAGATATTACTTTAGTACATCATGAATTTGAAGCAGATGTTTATTTCCCTGAAATTGATCCTACAGTTTGGAGAAGAGTAGAAAGGGAAGATTTTATTGCTGATGAAAAAAATAAGTTCGATTACAGTTTTATTAGGTATAAAAAAATAGCTAATTAATTCTAGCTCTAAATCCACCTCCTAAACTCATTTTATATTTTCTTTGTGCAAATATAAAGTAGTTGAAAAGCTTATAATTTACTTCATAACCATAGTCTATTGTTTGTTGATAGTCTATAATGTTTTCGTAAATATTTGGGTTAAACTGAAATGAATTTTGCGCTCTTTGATTCCAAGTAAGTACCCAAGCTCTATTTCTAGCTTCCATATATTTCTGAGAATAAAATCCTTCTGGTTGCGCTATTGAGTTTAAAAAGGTTGTAAAACCTGGATCTATAATGATAATCTCATATTCTAAACTATCATTGGCAATTACTACAGGTTCTTCCTTCTCTACTTCAATATTATTTAAAGACGATGAACCACAAGCATAGATTAGTGTGCTAATAAAGGCAAATAAGAAAAGGTTTTTTATAAACTTCATAGTTCTTAAAGATACCATTTTTTAATCTCAATTAAAAATATCTAATAAAATCACTTCAATTTACAGCTTTAAATATTAATTTTAAGAAAATAAATTTACCTCATGAAACACTGTCTAATTTTAGCATCAATTTTTATATTTTTTAGTTCGTGCAATCAAAACAAAGTAGTTGAAAAAACTGATTACAATATTTTAAATGAGCAAGATAGGGCTAGCTTAAAAGATGAATTATTAGAAGATAGGTTTACCAATTTATTACCAGAATTAATGGACAAGGCTGATTTAGATATGTGGCTGTTAATTTCTAGAGAGTATAATGAAGACCCAGTTTTAAAAACCATGCTGCCTGCAACTTGGTTAAATGCTAGGAGAAGAACCATCATTGTGTTTTATAGAGATAAAGAAAATAATACTCTAGAAAGATTGGCAGTTGCTAGGTATGATATTGGAAAAAGTATAAAATCGGCCTGGAATAAAGAAGAGGAACCAAATCAATGGAAAGCTTTAGAAAAAATTATTTCAGAAAGAAATCCTAATAAAATAGGACTTAATTATTCTACACATTTTGCCTTAGCAGATGGTTTGGTAAAAACCGATTTTGATGAATTGAACGCAGCAATGCCAACCTCGATTACTTCTAAATTCGTTTCTGCAGAAAAATTGGGTATTGCTTGGATTGAGACAAGAACCAAAAAAGAAATGGAACTGTTTCAAAAACTTGTAAAAATAACACATGATATTATTGATGAAGCTTTTTCTAATAAAACCATTCAGCCAGGTAAAACGTCTACTGAAGATGTAGTTTGGTTTTTAAGACAGAAAGTAACAGATTTGGGCTTAGAGACTTGGTTTCATCCAACTATAGATGTGCAAAGAAATAATGAAGCTCTAAATTCTCATATTGAATCTTTTTCTAAAGCTAAAGATGAAAAAATAATTCAGAAAGGAGATTTATTGCATTGCGATTTTGGTATTACTTATATTGGTTTAAACACAGATTGTCAGCAACATGCCTATGTTTTAAAAGAAGATGAAAAAGAAGTACCTGACTTTTTAAAGGAAGCCTTTGTGCAAGGAAATAGAGTGCAAGATATTTTGACGACTAATATGAAAGCTGGCCTTACAGGAAATCAAATTTTAGCAAACTCGCTACAACAAGGTAAAGCAGAAGGTTTAAGACCATCAATTTATACACATCCTTTAGGTAAATATGGGCACAGTGCTGGAACTACAATTGGTATGTGGGACTCTCAGAATGGTGTGCCTTTTAATGGAGATTACCCTCTTCAAAAAAATACAGCTTATGCAATTGAATTAAACACCACTGTTTTTATTAATGAGTGGAATAAAGACATTAGAATAATGTTAGAGGAAGCTGGTTTTTTTGGTGATGATGTTTTTAGATATGTGAACGAAAGACAGACAGCAATTAAGCCAATTAAAATCGACTAAATGAAACAACGTTGTTTTTGGGTAACTGATAGTAAATTATATCAAGATTATCATGATTTTGAGTGGGGAGTTCCTGTTTATGATGATGAAACTTTGTTTGAATTTCTGCTTTTAGAAACCTTTCAAGCTGGTTTAAGTTGGATAACCATTTTAAACAAAAGAGAGAATTTTAGAGCAGCTTTTGATAATTTCGATTATCATAAAATTGCTAAATATCCAGAATCTAAATACAATGAGTTACTTCAAAATTCGGGTATTATAAGAAATAAACTTAAAATTAGAAGTGCCATAACCAATGCTCAATTATTTATAGAGGTTCAAAAAGAATATGGCTCTTTCTCTAAATATATATGGAGATTTGTTAATCATGAGCCTATAATTAATAAATTTCATAATAAACAAGAAGTACCTGCTACTACAGAATTATCAGATCAAATTTCTAAAGCTTTAAAGAAAAAAGGTTTTAAATTTGTAGGTTCAACAGTGGTTTATGCATTTATGCAAGCAATAGGTATGGTTAATGATCATACTAAGCACTGTTTTAAATATCCTAATTAATGCAAATTTTACAGGTTCCTAAGCAAGATTTAAAAGAGATCATTTCAATTTTTAATAGAGAAATTGGTCGATTTGTGTTTTTCGTATTTGTGCTGTTTTTTGATAGTATCTATTTTGCAGAACATGTTTCAGATTCACAAATTTGGATAAACATCTTAATGCTTGCTGGGTTTTTTAAAATGTATTTTAGATCTACACCTAGAGTAAAAGAATTAATGATTTATGCTGTAATTCTGGGTTTTTTAGGTGAATATTTTTTCTCTAGACTCTTAGGAATGTATACTTACAGGCTAGAGAATGTACCATTATATGTACCTATTGGCCATGCTGCTTTGTATGGTAGAATTTTTATGTTTAGTAAAGCTTCTGTGGTTAGAAAACATCATAAAGCTATAGAGCAATTGTTTGCAATTGCAATTGGTGTTTTTGCAACTATTTACTTGGCTTTTTTTACAGATGTCTTTGGTTTTGTAATGACCGTTTGTGTGTTTCTTTTACTTTTAAAAAGACCTAAAGACAGGTTGTTTTTTTACTCAATGTATATTTTAGTCGCTATTTTAGAAATAGGTGGTACTGCTTTTGGCTGTTGGAAATGGCCAGAAACTGCATTTGGTGTTTTCGACTTTTTACCAAGTAATAATCCTCCAAGTGGAATAAGTTTATTTTATTTCTTGTTAGATATTAGTTGTTTCTTTATTTACATTCAAGTAAATAACAAAGCTTGGAAACGTTTAAAAAGAAGATTTAGAAAAGATTAATTACCAAAAATTAACCTTATTGCTGTAAAAATAACAATGATAAGTCCACCATAAATTAATACTTTTTTTCCAGCACCTTTATAATAACGATTATGATTACCTGTATCTTTCTTGTAGCTTAGGTAAATTAAGATCCCAAAAGCTAACACAAAAAATATCATAAACATAATTCTGCCAGTTGTAAAGTAAGCATTGAAAATCATGAGGTTTATCTTTATAAGTTTTATAAATAATACACAATTTAGCTCTTCTTATCTGAATTAGAATTTCTATATTGTTACTTGCAAAATTACAAAATTATATACCAATTCTTAACCTTTAAAGGTATAGAACTTTAAAACAATCTTTTAAAATGAAAAATAAAATAGCAGCTGTACATGCATTTCACAGTGCATTTAAATTAAACATTCAAAATTCACCTACTGTAGATATTTCTGAGGATAGAAAAAAACTACGTTATGAATTAATGAAAGAGGAAAATGAAGAATATTTAGAAGCTGCCAAAAATAATGATTTAGTAGAGGTTGCAGATGCTTTAGGAGATATGTTATATATTTTATGTGGTACCATAATTGAGCATGGAATGCAAGATAAAATAGAAGAGGTCTTTAACGAAATTCAAAATTCTAATATGAGTAAATTGGGTGAAGATGGAGAACCGATTTATAGAGAAGATGGTAAAGTTTTAAAAGGCCCAAATTATTTTAGACCTAATATAAAAGCCATTTTAGAAAAATAAAAATTAAATTTTCACTTCATAAAAACAAAAAAGCATCAATTAAAATTGATGCTTTTTTGTTATTTAAAAATTATAGATTAAACCATAACCCTCCATCCATAAGGATCTTCTGTTTTATTAGTTTGAATATCTGTAATCAATTTTTTCAATTTTTGAGCATATGGGTTTTCCAGTTCTGGTAAATCAAAATCATTTTCTTGATATCCAAAACCAGCAATAGGTGAGATAACTGCAGCTGTTCCTGCACCGAACATTTCTTTTAAACTACCGTTTTTTGCAGCCTCAACAACTTCGCCAACAGAAATTTTTCTAACTTCTGTTTGTATACCATTGTCTTCAGCAATTTGCAAGATACTTTTACGAGTAATTCCGTCTAAAATTCTATCACTTGTAGGGCTCGTAATTAAAGTATCGTTAATTCTAACAAAGATGTTCATTGCACCAGCTTCTTCTATATATTGGTGAGTATTATCGTCTGTCCAAATTACCTGATTGTACCCCTTTTCTATAGCTAGTTGTGTTGGGTAAAACTGTGCAGCATAATTACCCCCAGCTTTAGCATAACCTACACCACCATTTGCAGCTCTAGCATACTTTTCTTCAATTAATACTTTTACTTTACCAGCAAAATATGCACCTGAAGGTGCAGTACAAATTACAAATTTGTAAGCATCTGCAGGAGAAGCATGAAAACCATTTCCTGTTGCAAACATAAATGGTCTTATGTATAAAGAACTACCTTCGTTAGTAGGTATCCAAGCGCTATCTATTTCTAAAAGTTTCTTTAAGCCATCCATAAAAATATCCTCTGGTATTTGAGGTATTACCAAACGTTCAGCAGATTTATTCAAACGCTTGCAGTTTTCTAATGGTCTAAAAAGCATCATGTTTCCTTCAGCATCTTTGTAGGCTTTCATACCCTCAAAAATAGACTGTCCATAATGAAAAATCTTTGCAGAAGGATCTAATGAAATTGGTGCAAAAGGCTCAACTTTTGGAGTTTGCCATTTACCATCTACAAAATCACAAGTTAACATATGATCAGAATATACACTTCCAAAAGGTAAATTGTTAAAATCAACAGAATCAATCTTTGATTTTTCTACTCGTTGAATTTCTATATTTGATGTCATTTTAAGTTAATTTTTAGACTGCAAATGTACATAATTTATTTATCCAATTCTTATACAAAGACCTAGTTTTGTTGTTAAATTTATTACTTTTGTAACAAATATGTTAAATAATTATAAGATGAAAAATGTAATTCAATTATGTGTTGTTCTTTTATTAGTAGCAACTGCTTGTAAGACTGAAAATACAGATAAAACTGAAACAAAAAATGTAGAGGTAGTTGCTGATAATTACAATTCTTTTGGAGATAAAATTAATGATGAAGCTGTGATGACTTCAGAAGAAATGTTGGCCAAGTTCCAAAACATGAATGTTGGTGATACTATCAATGCAAAATTTACATCTATAATTAATGAGGTTTGTTCTAAAAAAGGTTGTTGGATGAAATTACCTTTAGATGCTGAAACTGAAACTATGGTTCGTTTTAAAGATTACGGATTTTTTATGCCTTTAGATGCTGCAGAAAAAGAAGTGATTGTAGCTGGTAAAGCCTTTGTTAAAGAAACTTCTGTAGATGAATTGAGACACTATGCAGAAGATGCAGGTAAAACTGAAGAGGAAATAGCTTTAATCACTGAGCCTAAGAAGGAATTTGCTTTTGAAGCTAATGGTGTTTTAATGAAGAAATAATTTCTATTGAAAAGAGAAATATTTATAACTTCAGACGGTTCTACCAGTATTCATCTTCCAGATTGGGATGAACAATATCATTCTAAACATGGTGCAATACAAGAGGCAAAACACGTTTTTATAAAAACAGGTTTGCACAAATACCTAGAAAAAAACACAAATCAATTGGCTATTTTAGAAATTGGTTTTGGTACTGGGTTAAATGCATTTATTACCTATTTAGAAACAAAAAGTAAAAATATTTCTATTTCATATGTGGGTGCAGAAGCTTATCCAATTGCAAAAGATGAGGTGATAAGTTTAAATTATGTTTCTGAGTTAAAAGCAGAAGAATTTAAAGATGATTTTAATTTGATACATAACATCCCTTGGGAAGAAAATCATAAAATATCAGATTCTTTTAGTTTATTAAAAAGAAAACAGTTTTTTCAAGACATAGATGATGTAGCTTCTTTTGATTTGATTTATTTTGATGCTTTTGGAGCAAAGAATCAACCAGAATTATGGACAGAAGCTATTTTTAAGAAAATGTATATTGCTTTAAAACAAGGTGGAATTTTAACTACCTATTCAGCAAAAGGTAGCGTTAGAAGAGCAATGCAGGCTGTAGGATTTATAGTAGAAAGATTAGAAGGCCCACCAGGAAAAAGAGAAATGTTAAGAGCAACTAAAAGCTAAATAAAACAATGGAGTTTAAAAGAAAATTTGGTAGAAAAAAAGAGTCAAAACCTAAAAAGGGTTTATTTCTAATACTATTATTAGCCATTATTTTGTTTTTGTGGTTTAATGCAGAATCACTTTTAAATTCTTTATTCAATTAATATTTGGCAACTGAAAAAATAATTTTAGGTATAGATCCAGGTACTACAATTATGGGGTTTGGTCTCATAAAAATTGTAGGTAAAAAGATGGAGTTTATTCAAATGAATGAATTGATTCTAAAAAAATACGATGACCATTATCTAAAACTTAAATTAATTTTTGAAAGAACAGTAGAGCTTATAGATACTTATCATCCAGATGAAATTGCTATAGAAGCGCCTTTTTTTGGTAAGAATGTGCAATCTATGTTAAAGTTAGGTAGAGCACAAGGTGTAGCTATGGCTGCAGGTTTGTCTAGAGAAATACCGATTACGGAATACCTTCCAAAAAAAATAAAAATGGCAATTACAGGTAATGGAAATGCCAGTAAAGAGCAAGTAGCTTTAATGCTAAAATCGTTACTTAATTTAAAAACGCTTCCTAAAAATTTAGATGCTACAGATGGTTTAGCAGCAGCAGTTTGTCATTATTACAATTCTGGTAAAGTAGTGGGTGGTAAAAACTATTCTGGTTGGGCAAGTTTTGTGAAGCAGAACGAAAAAAGAGTAAAAAAATGAGTGGTATTTATATACATATTCCATTTTGTAAACAAGCCTGCTACTATTGCAACTTTTATTTTTCTACTTCATTAAAAAAGAAAACCGAATTATTAGATTGTTTAGCTAAAGAAATTGTTTTACGTAAAGAGGAATTAAATAATGATGTTGTAGAAACCATTTATTTTGGTGGTGGTACACCAAGCATTTTATCTACTCAAGAAATCAATAATTTAATTGAAGCGGTTTATGAAAACTTTAAAGTTATTGATAATCCAGAAATTACGCTAGAAGCTAATCCTGATGACTTATCAGAAGAAAAAATAAAAGAATTAGCAGCATCAAAAATTAACAGATTAAGTATTGGTGTACAGTCTTTTTTTGAGAGAGATTTAAAGCTAATGAATAGGGCACATAATGCAGAAGAATCTAAAAAATGTTTAGAAATAGCAACACAATATTTTTCAAATATCTCTGTAGATTTAATCTATGGTATTCCTGATTGTTCTAATGAACAATGGACAGAAAATATACATACAGCATTAAGTTATGGAGTTCCACATATTTCTAGTTACGCTTTAACAGTAGAACCAGATACAGCTTTAGAACGTTTTATAGATAAAGGTGTTATTAAAAATGTTGATGATGATAAAGCAGAAGAACAATTTCTGATACTTACAGATGAGCTAAATGCAGCTGGTTTTATTCATTATGAACTTTCCAATTTTGGTAAAGAAGATTTTTTCAGCAAAAATAATTCGGCTTATTGGTTAGGCAAATCTTATTTGGGGATTGGGCCTGCAGCACATTCTTTTGATGGTGTTCAACGTAGTTGGAATGTGCAGAACAATACCAAATACATTAAAAATATTCTAGAAAACGAATTACCAATACAAAGAGAAGTTTTATCTGTAACAGACAGGTATAATGAATATGTAATGACTGGTTTGCGCACAATTTGGGGTGTTTCATTACAAAGAGTTGAATCGGAATTCGGAAAAAATTACGCCAAGTATTTACAAATGCAAGCGCAAAAATATATAGATCAAGAATTACTTTTCATTGAAGATGAAGTGCTAAAAACAACTAGAAAAGGAAAATTTTTATCTGATGGTTTGGCCTCTGACTTGTTTATGCTAAATTTAAAATAATCAATAATTAAAATTACTCAATCACAATTTTTATAGATGAAAGCAACCATTGAATATAACTCAAGAAAAATAGAAATTGATGTTTCAAAACCTATAGATATTTCAATTGCCATAGATGTTAGCAAACAAAATGTAAACGCCTGGTATTTAGATGATCCAAAAATTTTTCCAGAAGAAGTTGATGGTGAAAATATCTCTGTAGAAAATGGTGCAGTAGTAAACTTTAATTCAATTCATTTTAATCCACATTCGCATATTACGCATACAGAATGTGTTGGTCATATCACAGAAAAAGTACATTCAGTAAATCAGAATTTAAAGCATTATTTTCATTTAGCAGAGCTTATCACCATTGCTCCAATAGAGGTTGATGGAGATTTAGTTATTGCAACTAAGCAATTAAAAATGGCTCTAAGGAATAAAAAGAGAGATGCTGTTGTAATACGAACCTTACCCAATCTTACAGACAAAAAGAGCATGAAGTATTCGAACACAAATCCTACCTATTTGTTAGAAGAAACAGCTGTGTTTTTAAAAGAAAAAGGCATAAAGCATTTGTTGGTAGATTTACCTTCTGTAGATAAAGAAAAAGATGAAGGCAAATTGTTAGCACATAATGCATTTTGGAACACAGATGGGGCTTTACGAATGGATGCAACCATCACAGAATTTATTTATGTACCAAATGAAGTTACTGATGGTGAATATTTGTTAAACTTAATGGTTGCACCTTTTGAAAATGATGCAACACCAAGTAAACCAATTTTGTATAAAATTAATAAGTAAATGAAACCTAAATCATCTAAGAGAAAATATTGGTTATATACACTTTTAATTGCTTTAATTCTTGCAATAAATAGTGTAGTATATTCAGATATTTTTGTTGATGAATTAAAGGTTGAATATGCCAATCAATACTCTAAGTTTATAGAGATTGACGGTATGCAAGTACATTACAGAATTGAAGGAGAAGGTTTTCCAATCGTCCTAATTCATGGTACAGCATCTTCTTTACATACTTGGGATGCTTGGACTAAAGAATTAAAGAAAACCAATACCATAATTAGAATGGATTTGCCTGCTTTTGGTTTAACAGGTCCAAATAAAACTGCAGATTATTCTATAAAATCATACACCACCTTTTTAGATCAATTTTTAAACGAAATAGCAATCGATAGTTTTCATTTGGCAGGTAATTCTTTAGGAGGAAATATTGCTTGGAATTATGCAGCAGAACATCCTAATAAAGTTGATAAACTAATTTTGGTAGACGCTAGTGGATTGCCAACCAATAAACCTCAACCAGCTGTGTTTAAAATGGCAAAAACACCAGTTGTAAGCAATTTGTTTTTATATGTAACCCCAAAGTTTTTCATCAATAAAAACATGCAAGAGGTTTATGCTGATGATACAAAAATTACAGATGATTTAGTTAGTAGATATCATAAAATGGCATTAAGAGAAGGCAACAGACAAGCCTTTATAGATAGAGCAAGAATGGATTTTAAATTGGGCTCTAAAGCAAATATTGATAAGCTAAAGAGCATACAAAATTCAACCTTATTAATTTGGGGAGCACAAGATAATTGGATTCCTTTAGATAATGGAAAACGTATGGATAGTGTTATGCATAACTCTAAATTGGCAGTTTTAGAAAATTCTGGGCATGTACCTATGGAAGAAAATCCTGAAGAGAGTTTAGCTATTTTGAAATCTTTTTTAAATGATTAAGCTTAGAAAATATTCAAAAGTTATTGTTTATTCATTAATATCATTATTTCTTTATTTTTTCTTTCAAAAATCAGAGAAAATAAATTCTATTGTTTTATCAATAATAGAAAGTAATTCTGCTTATGGCTTTGGTTATCTAATTCTTTTTAATCTTTTAAAATTCTTTCTGTTACTTTTTGGAATAGTTGGTATTATCTTTTTCCTTTTTAAAGTGCTTACAAAAAACTCTAAAACCATTTCTTCTTCCTAAAGTACCAAACACAAAGAATGGTAACCAATAGCATTATTCCTAATAAAATAAAATAGCCGTATTTAAATTTGAGTTCGGGCATATACTCAAAGTTCATTCCGTAAATTCCTGCTAAAAATGTTAAAGGAATAAAAATAACAGAAAGAATAGTAAGCGTTTTCATTACTTCATTTAAACGATGACCTTGAATACTAAAAATTAAATTGATTTTACTTTCTAGTTCTTGCAATTCAAAATCGATATTGGAAATTAAATTATTCGTTTGTTCTTTTAATTCGCCAAAATACCTAGTGTTAAAACCTTCAATTTTTACACTTTCTAATTTAATAATAGTATCTCTTAAACTTAGAGTTGCCTTTTTAAAATTAAACAATTCTTGTTTTCTTTTTTCTACTAAAGATGTAAATTCTGGTGTAGGCTTTATATTACTAGCATCTAAGATTTCACTACTTATTGCTTCGTGTTTTTGATAGGTTTCTAGGTAATTGTCAATGATAGATTCTATCAGTAAAAATAATAAATAGGCTATTTTTTTCTTTCTAACAATACCTTTATTACCTTCTAAACGCTTGCGAATCCAATCAAAATAATCACCTTTTTTTTCTTGTATACTCCATAAAAAATCGGTGTTTAAAATAAAAATCATTTGTTCAGAATCTAAATAAGAATCTTCGGTTTTTAAAACTCTAATGGAAACAAAAAGCATGTTTTCTAAAGTAATTACTTTATTAGAATGTTCTTTGTCCATCAATAATTTAATCAAAAAATCATCCAATTTGTTTTTTAGAATAACTTCTTTAAAACAACCTAAAAACTCAAGTCCGTATGTATTTACCCAAACATTTTCTACTGGTTTTTGATGCAAGTCTACACTAGAAAGTGTATCGAACTCACTTTTTCTATATGTGCTTTCTGTATAGCTTATAAAATTGGTGTTTTTAAGAAATTCGTTTTCTTGCATTATTTTGTTTTTTGATAGTTAAAGATACTTTTTTAAATTGTATTTTCAACTTCACAAAATAGTTTTATGAACATAGAACAATTAAGAGATTATTGCATTTCAAAAAAAGGCGTCACAGAGCATTTTCCTTTTGATGAGGTTACTTTGGTGTTTAAAGTAATGCACAAAATGTTTGCTTTGGTAGGCTTAAATCATTGGGAAAATGGTGATCAGAAAATTAACTTAAAATGTAATCCTGAAAAAGCTTTAGAATTAAGAGCTGAGTTTGATGGAGTTTCTGCTGGCTTTCATATGAATAAGAAACATTGGAACACAGTACTTATAAATGATTCGGATGTTTCAGATCAATTGGTTTTTCAATTAATCGACCATTCTTATGATTTGGTTGTTCAAGGACTAACCAAAAAAGCGAAAGCTGAATTAGAAAATTTGTAATATGACAAAAAGTGAGCTTAGAAAAATATATAAAGAAAAAAGACAACAATTGTCTGCTAATGTAATTCAGCAATTTACCTCTAATATTTATGAACAAGTATATAATTTAGATATTTCTCAAGTAAAAACTGCTCATATTTTCTTGACTTTAAAAAAGTTTAAAGAGATTGATACAACACCAATTATCGATTATTTAAGAAGTGAAAATATTAAAATTGTAGTTTCGAAAAGTGATTTCACCAACAATACATTGTCTCATTTTTATTTAGAAAAAGACACACAAATTGAACTTAATAAATACGAAATTCCTGAACCCAAAAATGCAATTCAGGCAAAAGAAACAGATTTAGATTTGGTATTTGTGCCTCTTTTAATTTCTGATGAAAATAACTTCAGAGTGGGTTATGGTAAAGGTTTTTACGATCGATTTTTAGCGAAATGTAGAAAAGATGTAATCACAGTTGGTCTTAATTTTTTTAAACCTGTTGATGAAATTACTGATAAAAATGAGTTCGATATTCCACTAGATAAAGTCATTTATCCTAAAAACTAGTCCTACCAATTATTTAGCACATCACTTTTCAATAAATAGTTTGGGTTAGGGCAAATTTCTTTCCAAAAATCAATTTCGCTTTCTAAAGCAACACCAGGAAAATCATTTTTGTAATCTAATAAAGTTAGCATTACTTGAAAATGCAAATGAGGCACCCAAGCACCATTTTCATCATAGTTACCTAAATCACCTATTTTATCACCTTTTTTGAGCTTACTTCCCACACTATATTTTTTCAAACTTTCTTCAGACAAATGCCCATATAAAGTATAAAAAATAAAATCATCTAACTTGTGTTTTAAGATTACAAAACCTCCATAGCCTTTGTGCGATTTTTGATGCACAGCACAAATTATTTCTCCATCTAAAAAAGCATGAACAGCAGTGCCAGCAGCCAACCAAAAGTCAACACCTAAATGTATGTTTCTTTTGGCTTCAGAATTTTCTGCATTATAAATATCTGATGTGTATAAAGATCGTTTTTCTAAATAACCACCAGTAATTATGGCTTTATTGTTTTCTGCTTGAATTTCAGCTAGTTTTCCTTCAAAATAAGTAGGATTATTAAATTCAGCTTCTGTTCTTACAATGGTATTTTCTTTGCTCAAATCTATATGACAAATTTCTGTTTTACCAATTGTTGGGAACAAATCTGTTAATGAAAAATTATAATTTTTAGCCCAATTTTTGAACTTTTCATGCTGTAGTTTTCTATCCATATTCAAAAATATAATATTCTATTTACATTTTAATATATCCTCTTTCTATTATTTGTAATTTTGTTTAAAAGCACTCAAAGATGATCATTCAAGGGAACATAGTCGATATTCAAAATCGTAATATTTTTAAGGGAGAAATAGAGGTAAAGGGCGATAAGATTATAGATGTTCGTGAATCAAATCATACCAATGAAAGCTATATTATTCCTGGCTTTGTAGATGCACATATTCATATTGAAAGCTCTATGCTTGTGCCTTCTGAATTCGCAAAAATTGCGGTTGTTCATGGCACAGTTGCTACAGTTTCAGATCCTCACGAAATTGCAAATGTATTAGGTGTAGAGGGAGTAAATTTTATGATTGAAAATGGAAAAAAAGTTCCGTTAAAATTCAATTTTGGAGCACCAAGTTGTGTGCCAGCAACTTCCTTTGAAAGTGCAGGAGCTATTATTAATGCTGATGACATCAAACTAATGATGGAAAATTCAGACATTAAATATTTAGCAGAGATGATGAATTATCCAGGTGTTTTATTTGATGATGAAGAAGTTTTGGCTAAAATTCAACACGCAAAAAACAACCATAAGCCTATAGATGGGCATGCACCTGGTTTACGAGGTGAAGATGTTAGTAAATATATTGCAGCTGGTATTTCTACAGATCACGAATGTTTTTCTTTTGAGGAAGCAAAAGAGAAGCTAGAAAAAGGAATGAAAGTAATTATTAGAGAAGGTTCTGCTGCCAAAAACTTTGAAGCTTTAATTGAGCTACTGCCAGATAATTTTGAAAATATGATGTTTTGTTCTGATGATAAACATCCAGATGATTTATTAATAGGTCACATTAATCAGTTGTGTGAAAGAGCATTGGCTAAGGGTATTGACGTTTTTAAAGTTCTTCAGGCTGCTTGTGTGAATCCTGTTAAGCATTATAATTTAGACGTGGGTTTACTTCAGAAAAATGATTTTGCCGATTTTATAGTGGTGGATGATTTAAAGCATTTTAATGTATTAGAAACGTATATTAATGGTGAATTAGTAGCCAAAAACGGAGCTTCTTATGTAAAACATGTGCCTTTTGAAGTGTTAAACAATTTTAATACTAACTTAAAGAAAGTGGAAGATTTTATGTTTGAATCTTCATCATCAAAAATTAAGGTAATTGAAGCTTTGGATGGAGAATTGGTGACTAATAAAATTGAAGTAGCATCTTTAATAGAAAATGGAAATTTAGTTTCCAATACAGCTACTGATGTTTTAAAAATGACAGTTGTAAACCGTTATGAAAATGCTGATTCTTCAATTGCATTTATTAAAAATTTCGGTTTAAAAGAAGGGGCAATAGCAAGTTCTGTTGGGCATGATTCTCATAACATAATCGCTGTTGGAGTTTCTGATGAAATGATTTGTAAAGCTGTAAATTTAATCATTAAAAATAGAGGTGGAGTTTGTGCAGTTACTGCATCTAAAGAAAAAATAGTTTCTTTACCTGTGGCAGGAATTATGTCAGACAAACCAGCCAAAGAAATTGGAGAAGCCTATGCAGCTTTAGACAAAATGGCAAAAGAAATGGGTAGCCAATTAAAGGCACCTTACATGAGTTTGTCTTTTATGGCGCTTTTGGTGATACCTTCTTTAAAATTGTCAGATAAAGGTTTGTTTGATGGCACTAGCTTCAAGTTTACCTCTCTTGAAGTAAATTAAAGATTAAAGTTTACCAATCTTTTGTACTAAATTAGTAGATAAACTATACAACCATTGTACTTGACCAAACACTAATTGTGTTTCATGCAAGGCAATTTTTAGTTCGTCAGAAATGGGTATGCCCTCTTTAATCTCCAGATCTCTAGTAACTGATAAATCTTTGTAATAATTAGAATAATTTCTTTCTGCAGTTTTCAACTCTTGGTTATCTAAAGAATCAATTTTTTTTGAAGAATTCGAAGAAATTACATGTTGTAAATTAGTTAAAATATGTTTTACATAAATCTCAAATTGTTCTGGAGCTAGACCTCTTTCGTTATTTTTAATAAACATACTTAAAGCAGAAAGAGAAGATAAGAAAGTATTGCTAATGGTAACAACATCATAAATTAAAGCACTATTCTCTTTTTTAGATTTTGGCTCTTGCATTAACCTTTGATAGGCTGCATTTAAATTACCAACTTTCAAGAATGCTTGTTTTCTAGCTAAGTTGTAACTCGTTGCAGTTTCTCCTTTTTCATGATAAAAGTTGTTGATTTCATTCAAATAAGTTTCAAAACCTTTTACAGTATCTATTAAAAACTCTTTCATGTTCTTCGCTTCCCAAACAGGCCATAATAGATAATTTCCAACAAAAGCTAAAACTGCACCAATTAAGGTATCAAATACTCTAAACTGTATAACTTCTAATACATTAGATGAAATAAGCGCATACATAAAAATTACATAAAGCGTTATAAATGCAGCACCATTTCTGTAGTTCTGTTTAATTAAAGAAAAACCAATAACCAAAGAAATTAAAGCAATAACAGCATAAATAATGGTGTTCTGCGTAACTAAAACTATAGCAACACCAACCAATGCACCTAAAATTGTACCAATAACCCTACTTTTAACTCTGTCTTTTGTTAAACTGTAACTAGGTCTCATAATTACAATTATGGTTAATAAAATCCAGTAAGATTGTTGCAATTCTAATAGATTACCAATAAAGAAACCAACAATTGTGGTAATTGTTAATCTTAAAGAATGTCTAAATATGGGCGATTTAATATTAAAATTATCCTTTAACTTTTTAATGTCGTAATCTATAGGGGTAATGAATTGCTCAGCATCTTTTATACCTCTAATTTTATCATTTTTATAGTATTTGGTAAGTATTCTACCAATATCAATTAAATTCTGAATTTGCTTTTCTTGATACGTTTTGTAGTTCAATAACAAGATTACTTCTTCTCTAGATTCAGGCAACCCAACTTGTAGCTCATACAATTCAATTTGATTTTCTATTTTTTTTAGAAGGATGTCAAAACTATTGGTAAAATTTAATTTTTCTTCTTTTAAAATTACTTTAGATAGATGTTTTAAATGATTCGAAATTTCATAAATCAGTACTTTAAATTCATCAATTTTTTCAGGATGATTTTCAAACAAATCATCAAATTTTTTATAATCTATAGCATTAGAAATGGCCAATTCATAAATCTCCATAATTCTAGAAAATACTAACTGCTGACGTCTAATTCTATTGCTAAAACCAGCATTAGCTCTTTTTTCTAAAATAACTTCTCTTAAGGTTTCATGAAGTTCGTTAATTTCTGTTTGGAGCACAAAATTCTTTTCTAAAAGAACAGTTCTATCATCCTTTGCAATTAATAAATCACCTCTAGATTTTATAAAATCGGCTGTTTTTTCTAATAAGTTTACAAATAGATAATCTGTTTGAACTTGAGGAAATAATACTTGGGTTGAAATGGTTAAGGTTAAATACCAAATACCACCAATTGCAATACAAATAGAATGTTGTAATATCGAAATTTCTGAACTGTCATAAGCAAATGCTAAAACCAAAGCCAATAAACCCGATAATGAAATTAACGAAGCTCTAAACCCGAAAACAGAAATATAGGAAACCGTGAAAATCAGAAAAACTAAAAGCGGAACTAATATTGGTAAAAAGTGGCTGAAGTAACCAACTAAAAGCGTAATTGTAAAGGTGAGTACAATAGAAGATAAAATACCATAAAATTTATGGTTTAAACTACCATTTGTATCTGCAGGTACACACAAGATAGATCCTAAAGCAATACCAAAACCAATGTCTATACTATCAAAAAAATATACAGATACAAAAACAGGAATAGCCATCGCTATTGCAATTAATAGTGCCTTTAAAAATTGCAGACTTTTTATGTATCGTAAAAATGCGTTAATCATATAATTAGTGATACTGCAAATTTACTAAGTTAATCTACTTAGAGGTTTACTTTGTGTTATTTAAAAATAAAACTTTAAAGTTAAGCAGGTAAGCCTTTAACTAATAAGGTTTGTTTATTTTTATCTCCTTAAATAGTTAATATGAGTTTACAACAAGATTTAGAAAAGAGAAGTGGTAATCAGTGTGAATTATGTGCTGCAAAAGAAAATTTATCGATTTATGAAGTAAAACCAGTTTCTACAGGCGGTTTTGATGGTAGTATTTTAGCTTGTGATACTTGTACTAAACAAATTGAGGGCGATGAAGAATTAAATGCAAATCATTGGAGATGTTTAAATGATGCAATGTGGTCTGAGTTTACGCCTGTAAAAGTGGTTGTTTGGCGAATGTTACATCGCCTAAAAGAGGAAGGTTGGCCAACAGAATTATTGGGTATGATGTATATGGAAGATGCTGAACTGGCTTATGCAAAAGAAACAGGAGATCATTTAGCAGAGGGTGAAAAAATAATTCATAGAGATGCAAATGGCGCTATTTTACAGGCAGGGGATTCTGTAGTGCTTATTAAAGATTTAAAAGTAAAAGGATCTAGTATGGTTGCCAAACAAGGAACTGCAGTAAGAAGAATTTCTTTAGATCATGAAAATGCAAAGTATATAGAAGGCAAAGTAGGGCCTACCCAAATTGTAATTGTAACAGATTATGTAAAAAAAATGGCAGATAAAGAATAACCATACTTTAATAATATGTAAAAGCCTTTAAAGGTTAAATGAAACTAATTTTTTCAACTAAAAAATTAGTTTAAACTAAATATTTAGTTATATTTGTTTCAATAAACTAAAACTTTAGTTGAAAATATGTCAAAACAATTAACAAAAGCAGAAGAGCAAATCATGCAAGTGCTGTGGGATTTACAAGAATCCTCAGTAAAAGATATTATAACTCAATTGCCAGAACCAAAACCAGCATATAATACTGTTTCAACAATTATAAGAATTTTAGAAACGAAAGAATTTGTTGGTCATAAAACAGAGGGTAGAGGGTATTTGTATTATCCGCTTATAGATAAAGATACCTATAGTAATCAAAGTTTACACAAATTAATGAATGGTTATTTTCAAGGTTCATTTAAGAGTATGGTTTCTTTTTTCGTAAAAGAAAACAAAATGGATGTAAAGGAATTAGAGTCTATTTTAAAAGAAGTAAATAAAAAATAAGCTATGATAAATTATATAATACAAGTAATCTTATTTCAGATTTTATTTTTAGCGATTTATGATTTTTTCTTAAGTAGAGAAACCTTTTTCACTAAAAACAGGTGGTACTTATTGGTTACTCCCATAATTTCTTTCTTTATTCCGTTAATAAAAATCTCAACATTAGAACAGTCTGTTCCAGAAGAATTCATAGTAAATCTTCCAGAAATTATGCTGTCTCCAGAAAAGGTGATTACAGAAGCGATACCAACTGAAAGTTTCACGAATTCTATAAATTATTTAAGTATTTTCTTTTGGGTAGGTGTTGTAATTTTTACCCTTCTATTTTTAATTAAGTTAGTAAAGATTGCAAGTATTATTAAAAAATACGATGCAGGGTCTTTGGTTTTAGCAGATGCGAAACTAATAATTATACCTTCTAGTAGTAAGGCGTTTTCTTTTTTTAATTACATTTTTTTAGGTGCTAAAATTAAAGAAGCAAATAGAGAAAACATTATTCAGCATGAGTTGGTGCACACACAACAAAAACATACGTATGATTTGGTTGTCTTTGAGATTTTAAAAATTGCAATGTGGTTTAACCCAATGATTTATTTCTATCAAAAGAGAATCACTTTAGTACACGAATACATTTCTGATGCTGTTGTAGCAAAATCGGAAACCAAAGAAAGTTATATCAACAATTTATTGTCTGGTTTTTTTCAAGTGGAAAATATTGAGTTTGTGAATCAGTATTCTAAAAAGAGTTTCATAAAAAAAAGGATTATGATGATGAAAAAGAATCAATCAAAAACCGTAAATCAATTAAAATATTTGTTACTAATTCCAGTTTTGGTAAGTATGTTATTTTATAGTTCTTGTTCTAATGATAATATAGAAGTTATTGAGGAAAGTAAGTCAAATTCACAAAAAGCGAAAGCAATAAGTTATTTTGAGTTGAATGGAAAACTAACAAAAAGTTTAAGTGATAAGTCATCATATCTAGATAGATATTTTGGCAATGGCATTCCAGAAGGTATTGAGCTAACTTATGATGATCTAACAAATGAAGAAAGGGAAGAGTATGATGTCACTTTTGAAAGAATGAAAAGTATTGAGAATGAAGAGTATAGTATGGTTAAAACCATAAAAATATTTGAAAAAACAAATGGTAGAAAAACGTTAGCAATAATTTTAAAGGATTTTAAAGATATTAAAGTGAGAAGCAAAAAAAGAGAGCCTCTTTCTGATGGATCTTATTCAGTTTTACACGTAAATACAACACCTACATTTGCTGGTTGTGAAGTGAGAGATTTAGATTGTTTCTTTAAAAAAATAGAAGAGCATTTTAGTTCTAATTTTGATACAGTGTTAGCAAATAGCCTTAATCTTCCATCAGGAAAAACAAAAGCTTATGTTTCATTTAACATCGATTTAAATGGTGAAGTTGCAGATGTTAAAGTAAGAGCACCTCATAAAATAATTGAAAAAGAAGTAAAAAGAGTGCTTCAACAATTACCTATAATGACTATTGGAAAAATAGATGATAAACCAGTAAAGGTAAGATACACTTTACCTTTTGTTTTTAATGTAGAATAAAAATATAGCTATGAAAAAGAAAATTCTAATTATATTGTTATTTGCAATGGTAAAAGTTGAAGCGCAGACTTCAACTTTTGCTGTTTCAGATAGTTTATTTGCCAAAGGCAGATACAAAATGGCTTTAAAAGTTTTAGATGAAGGTGAATCCTCATTCTTATCTAACTATAAAAAAGCCATCATTTATGAATCTATAGATAATTTTAAAAAGGCTAGTTTCTACTTAGAAAAGGCAATAAGATTTAAAGATGATGAAAAAGCCAACTTAAAACTTGCTAAAAATTATAGGGCTTTAGGGCAGTCTGCAAAGGCAATACCTATTTATGAAAAACTAATAGCTAAAGATACTTTGAATTTGGTTTTAAAATATCAATTGGGTAAAATGTATGTCATCAACAGAAAACCTAAAAAAGCTATTTCTACATTTTCTTATTTGGTAAAACAAGATGTAAATAATGCGAATTATACGTATTACCTGGGTTTAGCTTATGCTTTAAATGGCCAAAGAGATCCTATGATTAATAGTTTTATAGCTACTTATAAAAAAGATTCTACACATTTAAAAGCCATTAAAAGGTTAGCAAAGAGTTTTCATAAATTACAAGATAAAGATTCAACACAATTATTTGTAGATAAGGGTTTAGCTCTTAATAAAAATGATGTTGAATTAAATAAGCTAAAAATTAATAGACTTTATAAAGACAAGAATTATTTAGAGGCAGTTCCTCTTCTTAAAAAATTAGACACTATAGATAGAAAAGAAACGTATAGTAAAGTAATGTTAGGCAGGGTTTTTTATAATTTAGACAGTTTAGAACAAGCAAAAAAAGTGTTTACTAAATTATCATTTATAGATAGAGAAGATTACACAGCCCTAACTTATTTAGGTGATATTTACTTTAAAGAGAAAAACTACAATAAGGCTATGATGAATTATATGATGGCCACAACAAGAGGTAAAGAAGCAAGAGATGCTGAATATTATGGTTTAGCTCGTGTTTTTTATGAATTGGAAAAGCCTAAAATGGCTATAAAATTTTTTAAGAAGGCTTACGAGGAGAATATTTCTAATTACAGAGCCTTGTATCAATTAGCTACAATGTCTGATGATTATTATAAGGATAAAAAAATAGCTTATAGACTTTACAATGAGTATACAGAAAAGTTTTGGAGGAAAGATGAAGGCATGAATAATTTTGTTAGAAATAGAATTAATGAGATTAAGAAAGACTATTTTATGAGAGGAGAAACTTTAAAATAAAGTTCAGTAATTTTTAGTAAATTCACGCTATATTTTTAGAGCTCTCTATGCGTGTTTTTTCTTTCTTGATACTAATAATCTGTATTACTTCTTGTGATAATTTATCACTAGTAAAAAATACAAATGAGCAAGTTTTAGATACCATAGTAGATTTTACTTCTGTAGATACCTATCCTTCTTTTAAAGTTTGCGATTCTTTAATTGATAAAATTGAAAAACAAAGCTGTTTTAGAGCTACTATTCACAAAAAAGTGGGAGAGGAGCTACAGCAACATATATTTACAATAACAGATTCTTTAAATGAAATTGTTCTAGTAGATTTAGTTATTGCTAAAGATGGTGTTATAAACTTTAAAGGAATACAAACCTCTAAATTGCTAAAAAAGGAGTTGCCAAAATTTGATAGTTTGGTAAAATCTTCTGTAGATAAATTAGACAAAGTATATCCTGCAATCAAAAGAGGAATCCCTGTTACCACTAGGTATCAATTACCCATAAAAATTAAATTGAAAAACTAAATTAGTTTAGCATTTTCCAAAGTTTATCTTTTAATTCTTGCAACCCTTGTTGTGCCACAGAAGAAATAAATAAAGCATCTACACCTTTAGGTAATTCGGCTTTAATTTCAGCTTGCAATTCATCATCCAACATATCAGATTTTGAAATGGCCAATAACCGATCTTTATCTAGCAATTCTGGATTATGCTTTTTAAGTTCGTTTAGTAAAATTTCGTATTCTTTGTTAATATCATCAGCATCTGCAGGAATTAGAAATAACAAAGCAGAATTACGTTCAATATGTCTTAAAAATCGATGACCTAAACCTTTACCTTCTGCAGCTCCTTCTATAATCCCAGGTATATCTGCCATTACAAAAGTTTGATGATTTCTATGCTCTACAATACCTAAATTAGGTTTTAATGTAGTAAATGCATAATCTGCAATTTTAGGTTTAGCAGCGGTTAAAACAGATAATAATGTAGATTTCCCTGCATTTGGAAAACCAACCAAACCAACATCTGCCAATAATTTTAATTCAATTCTAAACCATCCTTCTGCACCATCCATACCAGGTTGTGCATATCTTGGAGTTTGATTTGTAGAAGATTTAAAGTTCCAGTTACCTAAGCCACCTTTACCACCTCTAAGTAAAATAACTTCTTTTTTATCTTCAGTTATTTCTACAATTACTTCATCTGTATCAGCATCTTTTATGATTGTACCTAAAGGAACATCAACATAAATATCTTCACCATCAGAACCAGTACTTCTACTTTTGCTTCCTGCACCTCCACCTTCAGCTCTAAAATGACGTTTAAATTTTAGGTGAAATAAAGTCCACATGTTTTTGTCTCCACGTAAAATAATGTGTCCTCCACGTCCTCCATCTCCACCATCAGGTCCTCCTTTGGTAATATATTTTTCTCTATGTAAATGTGCAGAACCTTGTCCACCTTTACCAGAAGAAGCGTATATTTTTATGTAATCTACAAAGTTGCCTTCAGTCATTTTTGTTTATTTCTTTAATCCTTGAATAATCAAGTTTAGTATTGGAAGTTTTTTAAGAATTTGATTTATAAAGTATCAAATACTTCAGAAATTCTTTTGGTAATATCTTCTATAGAACCTACACCATTAATTCCATAGTATTTATTTTGAGCCTCAAAATAATCCTTTAGAATTGCAGTTTTGGTGTTGTATTCGTTAAAACGATTTCTAATTTTTGCTTCGTCTGTATCATCTGTTCTACCACTAGTTTTACCTCTTTCTAATAAACGAGTAACTAAAACATCTTCTGGTACTTCTAAAGCTATCATAGCATTTATTTGTTCGCCTTTATCACCTAAAAAGGTATCTAAGGCATCTGCTTGAGATTGTGTTCTTGGAAAACCGTCAAAGATAAAACCATTCGCATCTGGATTTTTCTCAACTTCTGCTTTTAGCATATTTATGGTTACTTCATCAGGTACTAAATCACCTTCATCCATATATTTTTTTGCTAGTAAGCCTAATTCAGTTTGATTTTTGATGTTAAATCGAAAAACGTCTCCAGTAGAAATATGCACCAATTGATACATTTCTTTTAAAAAGTTTGCTTGTGTTCCTTTTCCTGCTCCTGGAGGGCCAAATAATACGATGTTTTTCATTTTAGGTGCTATTGATAATTGATATATTTCTGGATAATTTCTTCCTAAACCATTGTAGTCTAAACCATAACCTACAATAAATTTATCTTCGATGCTTTTACCAATATAATCTATTGGTAACTCTTTTCTAAACACATCTGGTTTAAAAAATAATGATACAATTTTTAATTGTTTTACATTCTGATTTCTAAATATATTATAAATTTCTTGAAGTGTGTTTCCTGTATCTATAATATCTTCTAGAATAATTACTGTTCTATTGGTTAAATCTTCATTAATACCTACTAATTCTTTAACGTTCTCAGTAGATGAGGTGCCTTCATAAGAGGCTAATTTTACAAAAGATACTTCACAATCTCCATCAAACTCTCTAATAAAGTCTGCTGCAAATAGAAAGCAGCCATTTAAAATACCCACGAAGATTGGTATTTCATCTTTAGGTAAATCTGCTTTTACTTGCTGTGCTAAATGTTTTACAATTGCATTAATTTCTGCCCTGGAAATAAAAGGCTTAAAATATAAATCATGAAGTTTTAAAATGCTCATAAAGATGCAAATATAAGGGCTGTAAATGGAATGAAAAAACCGTTTTGATTTTAGTTCAAAACGGTTTTTTTATATTTAAAAATAAAATTATTTTTTCTTTAACTCTTTCTTAGAAGAATCATACATAATTGGTGTTGCCACAAATAATGATGAGTATGTACCTACTACAACACCCACAATTAAAGCAAACATAAATCCTTTAATAGAATCTCCACCAAATAAGAAGATAGCTAACATTACTAATAATGTTGTTAAAGATGTGTTTATTGTTCTACCCAAGGTTGAACTTAAGGCAGAATCTACAACTTTACTGTATTTCCAATTTGGATAAGAACCAGCAAACTCTCTAATTCTATCGAAGATAACCACTGTATCATTTAAGGAGTAACCTACCACTGTAAGTATAGCTGCTATAAATGATTGGCCTATTTCCATATCGAAAGGCATAAAACTGTAAGTAATAGAGAATACACCTAATACAATTAATACATCATGAAAAACAGCAATTACTGCACCTAATGAGAACGATACTTTTCTAAAACGTAGTAAGATGTATAAGAAAACTACAATTAATGAACCAAATACTGCATATAAAGCAGATGTTTTAATATCATCAGCAATTGTAGGTTCTACTTTCATAAAACTCATAACACCTGCACCTTGCTTTTCAAAACCAGGCTTAAAGTTTTCGTAAGTAGTATCACCTAAATAAGGTTTTAAACCTGTAAATAAAGTATTTTGTACTTCTTCATCTACTTCTGTACCTTCTTCTTCAATCTTGTAAACAGTTGTAATTTTTAATTGATTTGCTTGTCCGTAAGTTTTTACCTCAGGAGCAGAACCAAAGGCATCTTTTAAAGTACCTGCTACTTCTGTAGCATTCATATCTTGATCAAAACGTACAACATAAGATCTTCCTCCTTTAAAATCTACACCTTGTTTTAAACCAATAGAGAATATAGAAATTAAACCACCAATAATAATTGTACCAGAAATAATGTAAGCAATCTTACGTTTCTTTAAGAATTCTACATTAATGTTTTGGAACCATCCTTTAGAAAAAGAGGTGTTAAAGGTAAGGTTAGATCCTTTATTTACTGAACTATCAATTAATAAACGCGTAATAAATACGGCCGTAAATAATGAAGTTGCAATACCAATCATTAAGGTTAAGGCAAAACCTTTAATTGGTCCTGTACCAAAAACATAAAGAATTATACCTGTTAATAATGTTGTAATGTTTGCATCTATAATTGCAGATAAAGCTCCTTTAATAGAGAAACCTTCTTCTACAGATTGTTTTAAACCTTTTTTCTTGAATAGGCCTTCTTTAATTCTTTCAAAAATAATTACGTTGGCATCTACAGACATACCTATTGTTAAGATAATACCAGCAATACCAGGTAAAGTTAACACTGCATTAAACGAAGCTAATACACCAAAGATGAATAAAATATTTACTATTAATGCAACATTAGCAAATGCACCTGCTTTACCATAATATAAAATCATCCATAATAAAACTAAAATAATTGCTAAACCAAATGATAGGAAACTTGCATCAATTGCTTCTTGTCCTAAAGATGGCCCAACTACTTCAATTTGAATTATTCTTGCAGTTGCTGGTAATTTACCCGCTTTTAATACTGTAGAAATATCTTCTGCTTCAGCAACTGTCATACTTCCACCAGAAATAGAAGTTCTACCACCACTAATTACCTGGTTTACAGAAGGAGCTGTATATACATAATCATCTAAAACTACAGCAACAAAATTACCTACGTTATCAGCAGTCATTTTAGCCCATTGTTTTGTTCCTGAACTATTCATTGTCATAGAAACTTCAGGCTTGTTTAGTTGGTCAAAAACTTGAGCAGCATCTAAAATAACATCACCTTCAATAGTAGGTTTGTCATTTCTGTTCCCTTTAATGGCATATAAACTAATAATTTCTGCACCATCAGCACCTTCTACAGCTTTATAATCCCATAAAAATTTAGCATATTTAATTTCATTTGGTAATAATGCTCTTACTTCTTTCTTAGAAAGTAAATCATTAACCATTGCAGTATCTAAAACTCTAGCACTTGCTACAACCGAACTTAATTGTTGTTGAGATTGCGCAACGTTTGGATATAAGTAAGTAAATAAGCTTTTCTGAACTTTAGTAGAATCTGCTTCTTCACCTAATAAATCATCAATATCATCTTGTTTTGCAGAGTCTTGTTCTTGCTCTAAAACAGAATCATCTTTTAACATTTCTGCTACTTTAGAGTTTGCAGCGAAGAAAAAGTTCTGAATTTCTGCATTTGTGTAAACACCCCAAAATTGTAACTCAGCTTTACTGGTAATTAACTTTGTAACACGCTCTATATCTTTAGCTCCTGGTAATTCAATTTGAATTCTACCAGAATTACCAATTCTTTGAATGTTTGGTTGTGTAACACCAAATTTATCAATTCTACTTCTTAAAACTTCAAAAGCAGTACCAATAGAACTATTAATTTCTTCTTGTAAAGTTTCTCTTACTGTAATGTTAGCTTCATCAAAAGAGATTTTTTCACTTAACGCTTTTGTACCAAAAATTGAAGGATCACTCAATTTAGTATCACCAGCTACTTTTTGAAATTCTTCAAAAAATAAGTCTAAATAATTTAAGTTACTTTCTTTTTGTCTTTCATCTGCATTTTCTAAAGCAGTATTAAAAGCCACGTTTTTAGAATCGTTAGATAAGCTTTTTAAAACTTCTTTTACAGATACTTGTAAAATTGCATTAATACCTCCTTTTAAGTCAAGACCAAGATTCATTTCCTTGTCTTTTACATCATTATAGGTGTATTGTGCTATACCTAAATCTATAATTTCTTTACTTGCTACACTATCTAAATACGTTCTTTCGAATTTAGCTTTTGCTCTAGCATCACTATTTGCACCTCTTTCATTTGAGTACTCAACAGCATCATCTTCTACTTTATTTGCTAAAAAAGTGAATGATAATTGGTATAAACTCACCAATCCAAAAAGAATAGCGAATAATTTTATTAATCCTTTGTTTTGCATTTTATATGGTTTTAGTCAAAAATTTTAAAAACGAGCAAATATAGATAACTTCTCGAACTTTCTTGACATTTAATTTTGTTTAATAGTTTGTTTTCAGAACTTTGGGTTTGTCTCTAGTTCTGATTCTGTTTTTCTGTTATAAGAATAACAGTTTAGTCTTATGATAAGAAGAAGTTTGGCCCAGCTCTAACCTCTGGAATATTATGTGAAGTACTGTTTTTTACAATTTGTTTTGAATTGTAAAACTTAGATTTTAGTTTTTTTGATATTTTAGAATCGGGTAAATTCGACTTTAAAGACGATGCATAATTCTGATTGTTTGTAAATCTGTCTGAATCGTATTTAATTTCTAAAATAGAATTACCATCAAGATTAGACGAATATGAACCTGAATCTAATTCATAAACATCAATATTAAATTTTGAAGTTTCTTCTGATGGATATTTGTTGTCTTCTAAAGGATTAGAAGATATGTTGTTGGATGCAGAATTGTTTAGTGCAAGTGCATCTTTAATGATAGATACATGGTCTTTACTAAAATAGATTATTTTTAACTTACCATTTTTAGCTTCTTGAATTTGAATATTAGAAGCACCAGCAATTTGTAATCGATTTTTTAAATCGATAATGGTAAGCTCCTTTTCAGCATCATTTATTTTAGCATGAGTAAACTCTAAAACAATTTCTTGATTAGGAGAAGGATTTTTTTCTTGTATAGTGCCAAGAAAAATTAATAAAACTAAAAGTGTACTTAAGTACCATTTTGTGTTCATGGCTCAAATATAAAAAAATAGATTGCTTTTAACAGATGTAAAAGCAATCTATTTTAATATCAATAAATAGGTTTACTATAGTTCTAGTAATCCGTTTGTTTTAGAAACTCCTGCTGCAGATTCTTTTAAATGATCTTTTTCAGCATCACTTAAATTAATTTCTACAATACTTTCTATACCGTTTTTTCCCAATACCACAGGAACTCCAATACATAAGTCATTTAAACCATATTCACTATCTAATAAAGTTGAACAAGGATATATTTTCTTTTGATCGCAAGCAATTGCTTGTACTAAACCAGATACTGCAGCTCCTGGAGCATACCAAGCAGAAGTACCTAATAAACCAGTTAAGGTAGCCCCACCAACTTTAGTGTCTTGTTTTACTTGCTCTAATCTTTCTTCTGAGATAAATTCTGAAACTGGCACAGAATTACGAGTAGCTAATCTTGTTAAAGGAACCATACCTTTATCTGAATGACCACCAATAACCATTCCATCAACATCAGAAATAGGTGCTTCTAATGCTTCAGCCAATCTGTATTTAAAACGAGCAGAATCTAATGCACCACCCATACCAATAATTCTATTTTTTGGTAAACCTGTAGTTTTGTGTACTAAGTAGGTCATAGTATCCATTGGGTTAGATACAACAATGATAATTGTTTCTGGTGAATGCTCAATTAAACTAGCTGAAACTGTTTTAACAATACCTGCATTAATACCAATTAATTCTTCACGAGTCATACCTGGTTTTCTTGGAATACCAGAAGTAATTACACAAATATTAGAGTTTGCAGTTTTAGAATAATCGCTAGTGCTACCAGTAATTTTAGTGTCAAAGCCATTAAGAGAAGCTGTTTGCATTAAGTCCATTGCTTTACCTTCTGCATAACCTTCTTTAATGTCTAATAATACAACTTCTGAAGCAAAATTTTTAATTGCTATATATTCTGCACAACTTGCACCAACTGCTCCTGCACCAACTACTGTAATTTTCATTTTTATTTAATTTTATTTATTAATTATTGAAAGTTGTAAAAATACAAATTTTGATTGTGTAATGTCTTAATAATAAGCAAAAAAAAAGTCTGTAAAATTACAGACTTTTAATAATTTACTTTGATATTTTATCTAAAGCTAAAAGCAACTCCAAGATTGGCTGTATTGTATTCTTGTAAAGTGTAACTACCAAATATTTTGAAGAAGCCTAAACTTAATCTTAAACCTGCAGTTGTTCTAAATCCACCAGCATCAAACTCTGAAGTAATAGGATCAGAAACTGTTCTGCTTTCTGCTCCATAACTTAAGGTGTAATCTCCTAACATATTTAACGTAGAATTACCTGCACCATAACCAATTCCTCCATATACATTGATTATAGGAAAGTTTAAAGAGGCAATTGCCTGCACAGTATATGCGTTAAGTTTAAACTCAGCCAAACCATCTGTCACATTTAAATCGCCACTACTTTCTATATTGTAATCTACAGTCATTGTAGTGTATGCAGCTAAAAGTGACACATGCAAAGGTGTTTTGTCTAATGGGCCAAACCAATCTGTAATTTCTTTTTTAAGACCTATACCAAAAAGATTTCCTTTTACATCATCATCTCCAACTTTAGGCACTAACCTTAAATTTACTTCAAATTTTGCAGGTAAACCTAAACTTACTTGAACAGCAGGAGCAGGCACTGCACTTAAAGGTAAACTTTCTTTAATACCTCCAGGTGCGTTAAATGTGGTGCTATAAGCTGTACCATTTTCCACAAAATTTACTGTAGTTAAAGGTGTATTGTCTTCTGAGCCAGCTACTGTTGCAGCTGTGATAGACCCTGTATTTATGGATGTTAAACCAGAAAGGCTAAAAATTTCATCCTCATCTGGAACAAGAGATGCATTTAACCCAATAGAAATGTCAAAACCTAACGTTTTATGAACCTTAGCTGTATGATACCAGCCATTATTCATGCCGTAGATTAAACCTTTCATTGCAGGATTTACGTATGCTTCTATTAATTTACTTCTGTCATTGTTGTCAGCTAAAAGATAGCCTTCAAAACCATCTTGTGCTTTCGTTTGAAACGAAAAGACAAAAAGGCCTATTAAGATTAATGTGTACTTTTTCATTTTTTTGGGTTTTGATTGATGAATTTATTTAAAGCTAAGATAAAAAAAAATACACACTTCAATTATTGAAGTGTGTATAAAGTATTTCATATCGAGTATCTTAAACGTCTATATTGGCATATTTTGCATTTCTTTCTATAAAGTCTCTTCTTGGTGGTACTTCATCACCCATAAGCATAGAAAATACCCTGTCTGCTTCTGTTGGGCTATCAATAACTACCTTTCTTAAAGTTCTAAATTCAGGATTCATAGTAGTATCCCATAATTGCTCTGCATTCATCTCTCCAAGACCCTTGTAACGTTGTATAGTTACAGAACCACCCATTTGTTGGGCAATTAAATCTCGTTGATCATCATCCCAGGCATATTGTCTCTTTTGACCTTTTTTTACTAGATATAATGGAGGAGTAGCGATATAAATGTAGCCTTGCTCAACCATTTCTTTCATGTATCTAAAGAAGAATGTTAAAATTAAAGTAGCAATGTGAGAACCATCAACATCGGCATCACACATAATAACTACTTTATGGTATCTTATTTTTGATAAGTTTAGCGCTCTTGGATCTTCTTCTGTACCAATAGAAACCCCTAAAGCTGTAAACATGTTTTTGATTTCTTCGTTTTCAAAAACTTTATGTTGCATTGCTTTTTCTACATTCAAGATTTTACCACGAAGTGGAAGTATGGCCTGAAAGTTTCTATCTCTACCTTGCTTAGCTGTTCCACCTGCAGAATCTCCCTCAACTAAGAAAATTTCGCATTGAGCAGGATCAGTTTCTGAACAGTCAGATAATTTACCAGGTAAACCACCAATAGACATCACACTTTTACGTTGCACCATGTCTCTTGCTTTTCTAGCGGCATGTCTTGCAGTGGCTGCTAAAATTACTTTTTGTACAATGGTTTTTGCATCATTAGGATTTTCTTCTAAATAATCTGTAAGCATTTCAGATACAGCCTGAGATACTGCAGAAGTTACTTCTCTATTTCCTAATTTAGTTTTTGTTTGTCCTTCAAATTGTGGTTCTGCTACTTTTACAGAAACAATTGCAGTTAAACCTTCTCTAAAATCATCACCAGCAATATCAAATTTTACATTTTTAAGTAAACCTGATTCGTCTGCATATTTCTTTAAAGTTCCTGTTAAACCACGTCTAAAACCGGATAGGTGAGTACCACCTTCATGTGTATTAATGTTGTTTACGTAAGAATGTAAATTTTCTGCGTATGAAGTGTTGTAAACCATAGCAACTTCTACAGGAATTCCGTTTTTCTCACCTTCCATAGAAATTACGTTTGCAATTAATTGCTCACGAGTAGAATCTAAATACTCAATAAACTCTGGTAAACCTTTGTTTGAATGAAAAGTTTCTGAGATAAAGTTTCCTTCATCATCTTTATTTCTTTTATCAGTTAAGGTGATTGTTATTCCTTTATTTAAATACGCTAATTCACGCATTCTTGTAGCAAGAGTCTCGTAATTGTACTCTGTACTTTGTGTAAATATAGATTTGTCTGGTAAAAAAGTAACAATTGTACCTGTAAAATCTGTGTCTCCAATAGTTTTAACAGGATATAAAGTTTTTCCTCGTTCATACTCTTGCTGCCAAATTTTACCTTCTTTATGTACTGTAGCTGTTAAGTGATCTGATAATGCATTAACACAAGAAACACCAACACCATGTAAACCTCCAGAAACCTTATAAGAATCTTTATCGAATTTACCACCAGCACCAATTTTTGTCATTACAACTTGTAATGCAGAAACGCCTTCTTTTTTATGTAAACCAACAGGAATTCCACGTCCATTATCTTTGGTAGTAATAGAATTATCTTCGTTAATTGTAACCTCTATAGTATCACAATAACCACCCATTGCTTCATCAATAGAGTTATCCACAACTTCATAAACTAAATGATGTAAACCTCTAATACCAACATCTCCAATATACATAGAAGGGCGCATTCTAACATGCTCCATACCTTCTAGTGCCTGAATACTGGACGCATCATAACTATGTTTTTTTTCTTCGCTCATTATAAAAGTGAATTTTATTTTAGGTTGATAATTATTGTCAAGAATGACAAAAGTGTAAAATCAAATTTACAATTTTTAAACTGATTTTAAAGCTTTTTTAGCAATCTTGTCTTTAAATTATCAACATTTGTTAAAAAACAAGAAAGTGGCTTAAAAGGCTTAAAAAGTTGATTTTTGCTTATTTTGAAATTTTTATTTTTCATTGAAAAATGAATTCATAAAAAAAACCTCGCAAATGCGAGGTTTTAAACAATCGAATTGTTTAAGGTTGGAGGATTGGTTTTACTTTATGATTTTCACATTCATTTCCTCAACTTTTTTATCAGAAAGAATTGATGGTGCATTAAATAATAAATCTTCTGATGTTCCTGTTTTAGGAAAAGCCATTACTTCTCTAATTGAAGCTTTTTTCTCTAAAATCATCATTAGCCTATCTACACCCCAAGCAATTCCTCCATGAGGTGGTGCCCCATATTGAAACGCTTTATACATGGTTCCAACACTCTTTAGCATTTCCTCTTTATTATAACCCATATTTTTATAGGTCGCTTCTAAAATTTCTGATTTATGCGCACGAACAGATCCACCACCAATTTCATAACCATTTAAAATTAAATCGTATTGTTGTGCGATGATTGTTCCTATTTCGTCCTCTTTACCATTCATGTGTTTTTCTAAATCGTAAACAGCTGGCATTGAGAATGGATTGTGTGTAAACGTCCATCTGCCTTCATCTGTTTTTTCGAACATTGGAAAATCTACCACCCAAGCTGGTCTTAATTCCTTCGGATTTATCAATTTTAAAATACGTCCCATTTCTTGACGAACAGCATCTAAAGCTTTGTTTGCAGTTGCATAATCTGCTGCTGAGAAAAACACGATATCTCCAACTTGTGCATCAGTTGCTTCTATAATATTTGCTGCAATTTCTTCGCCTAAAAATTTAATAATTGGCGATTGCAAATCATTTTCATTTACAATAATGTAAGCCAAACCACCTAAACCATTTTGTTGAGCAATGGCAGTCAAGTTTTCTATTTGTCCTTTAGACATACGTTTGTTGCCTTGTTCTTCAGTAGAAACTTTAATACATTTTACAATTCCACCATCATCAATAGGTTTACTAAAAACTTGAAAAGTGGTATCTTTTACAATGTCAGTAATATCTTGCATTTCTAAACCATAACGTAAATCTGGTCTATCACAACCATATTTATCCATGGCTTCTTTGTAGGTAATTACCTCAAAAGGACGTAAAATCCATTTTTTGCCATAAATTTTCTGCACAATTTTATTGAACATTTTGGTGTTTAAATCGATAATCTGTTGCATACTTGCATACGCCATTTCAATATCTAATTGTGTAAACTCTGGCTGACGATCTCCTCTAGAATCTTCATCTCTAAAACAGCGTGCAATTTGGAAGTATTTTTCAAATCCACCCACCATTAACATTTGCTTAAACTGTTGTGGCGCTTGTGGTAATGTGTAAAAAGAGCCTGCTTGTTTCCTGGTTGGTACAATAAATTCTCTTGCACCTTCATCTGTACCTGCTGTTAAAATTGGCGTTTCTATTTCTAAAAACTCTTCTTCATCTAAAATATCACGTAGTAACTTAATTACCCTATGTCTGTTTACAATTGCTTTGCGAACTTCGTCATTTCTATGATCTAAAAACTTGTATTGAAAACGAGTAGTTTCATTTGTTTTCATTGCTCTTTTTATTTCAAAAGGCAATGTTTTAGAAAGGTTTAAAATTTCTAATGCTGATGTTTCAAGTTCTATTTTACCAGTTCTTAAACCTGAATTGTAATCGTCTTCTCTTCTCTGAACTACAACTCCAGTAACCATAATTACAGTTTCTGGTTTTAGTTTTACCAATTCATCTAAATTCGGAAAAGTTTCTCTACTTAAACGAACTTGAAAAACCTGATTGCTAGAATCTCTTAAATCGATAAAAATTAACTCGCCATGATCTCTAACACTAGAAACCCAACCAGATAATGTTACTTCTATTTTGATAGAATCATCAGATAAATCTGATATTTTATGGGTTCTGTAGTTATCCTTGATTATTATGGGAGTTTGTTGCAACTCTTCGTTATCAGTACTTTTTTGTTGCTTTTCGTTATTTGCTTTTAGCTTTTGGTCTTTAGCTTTTGGTACTTGACTAACAGCTAAAGGCGAATCGCTAACAGCGTTAAGAATTTCTTCGCGAATCACTTTTCCAGAAGCACCTTTTCCAATAATTTTGATGACTTTACCAACCAAAATTCCGGCTTTACCTTGGTTTCCAGCTTTAATGTCGTTAGCAATAGCTTCGTTTTCAGAGATTACTTTAGATACAGCATCTTTAATTTTATCTTCGGAAATGGTATTGTCTTCAAAATATTTATTGTAATCGAAAGTACGATCTTTTAAATATCTTGTAATTCCATTCTGTACTAAAACAGAAGTAATTTTATCGGCTTTAAATAATTGAAAAATTTCAACTAACTGATTTACATTATGAATATTGGCATATTCATCAGCAGCAATATTATTTACCAATGTTTTAGCTACAAAAGAAGGGTCTTTTATCACATTATTAATGGCAATAAAAGTTTCTGAACGTAGAGAATCTGCCGTAAAAAACTTAGCATCTTGTGGTAAAACTCCACCTTTAATTAAAATAGATTCTACTGCAAAAGGCAAAGAACTAATATCAACATCAATGGTTTCTACAACATTTTTGATGTTAACAAAAGGCAAATCTGGCTCAGAAATAAAACGATAATCTGCTTCAAACTCCTTTTTACGCATTGTTTTGGTTTGCTTTAAATCTGCATCAAACAATACTGTGGTTTGGTCTGGTCTAAATTCTTTATGCTCTATATAGTAATTCAGTTGTTTTTCTACTTCTTCTTTTAGAGCCTCAATCATAAACTTAAAAGAATTCAAGTTTTTGATTTCTGTACGAGGATTTAAATTATAGCTGTGTTTTTTTCTGAGTGATACAGAAACATCCGATTTAAATTCCCCTTTTTCAAGATTTGCTTCAGAGATTTTTAAATTTTGAACAATTCTCTGAATATATTGTGCGTAGGTTGATGCATCTTCTATATGACGAATACAAGGTTCTGTAACAATCTCAATTAAAGGTACACCTGCTTTGTTAAAATCCACTAAAGAAACTTTCTTTTCGTGCATTAATTTTGCAGCATCTTCTTCAATATGAACTTGCGTTAAGTTTACCGTAAATTGAGAACCGTCATTTCTAAAACAAGAAACTTGTCCATCAGGAATTACAGGATTATGAAACTGAGTAATTTGTATATTTTTAGGGTTATCTGGGTATTCATAATGTTTACGATCCCAAGAAATCACCTCATTTTCAAAAGTAGATTTTACAGCTTTTCCAAAGTAAATTGCTTTGGTAATTGCTTCTTTGTTTATAGATGGTAAAACGCCCATTTGTCCTGTACAAACAGAACAAATATTGATGTTTGGTTGTGTTGTTTCTTGGTTTGCACAAGAACAAAACAACTTCGATTTTGTATTTAAACGTACGTGGGTTTCTAAACCGATTACGAGTTCAAGCTCGTATTTTTTTAATAAATCATTTAATTTCTCTAGCTCCATAATATCAAATCATTTAAGAAATTAGCAAATTGTATTACAAGTTCATCGTTTTTTTTAGCTGCTGAAATTTGCAACCCAGTTGATGTTCCTTTTGGTATGGTTAACGTTGGTAATTGGCCTAAGCTAAAACCAACAGTATAGGCATCAGACAAATACATAGCCAAAGGATCTTTTAAGCTGTCTCCAATTTTTGGTGGAGTAGAAGGTGTAACAGGTGATAATATGATATCTACTTCTTTGAAATCTTTTTCGAAATTATCAGCAATTTGATCCCTTAAGTTCAATCCTTTTAAATAAATTTCATCAGAAAATCCCTGAGATAACACTTGATTTCCACCTACAATTCTTCTTTTAGATTCTTCAGAAAAGTTTTCTGAACGTGTAATAGCATAGGTGTCTTTTAAATTTTTACCTTCAATTCTATCACCATAATTTGTGCCATCTAATCTTGATAAATTAGAAGCAGTTTCTGCCATTGCCAAAGTATAATATGTAGAAACTAAGGTGTCAGATTCAAAGAAATCTAGTTCTTTAACTTTTATTCCTTTTGATTTTATTTTTTCTATCGATGCTAAAAAATCTCCTTTTACTTGAGCGTCAATTGCATCACTTTCTATAAAGTTTTTAAAGTAACCAACTGTTTTGATGCCATCAGTTTTTAGAGTGCTTTCTTTAGATATGCTTTCTGAATGAAATGTAGTTTGGTCTTTTACATCTTTCCCACTCATTACATTTAAAACAATTCTGATATCTTCAGTAGATTTTGCGATTGGACCAACACAATCTGTAGAAGATGCATAGGCCATTAATCCAAATCTTGAAATTCTACCATAAGTTGGTTTAAAACCGAATACGTTATTATAACCAGCAGGTTGACGAATAGAACCACCAGTATCTCCTCCAATTGAAAAAACAGTATACTCTTTTGCGACGTTAACTGCAGATCCTCCACTAGAACCACCACCAACTAAATCTGGATTTAGAGCATTTTTAACAGCACCAAAAATGGTGTTTTCTGAGGATGAACCATGACCAAAAGAATCACAATTTTCTTTTACTAATGGGATTGCACCTGCATCTAATAATTTTTGAATGGCTGTTGCTGTATAGGCAGATTTATAATTTTTTAGCAAGTCAGAACTTGCTGTAGTATACGTTCCTTGTACCATATAAACATCCTTAATTCCAAATGGAATTCCTTCTAATAAACCTAAGGTTTCTCCTTTTGCAATTTTAGCATCTACTTTATTGGCTAACTCCAAAGCTTTTTCCTCTAAAAGTGAATTTACAGTGTTGTAAGTATTTGCTTTTAGTAAGTCTAATCGATCTTTAACCAATTTGGTACAAGTTATTTCTTTGTTCATCAGTTGTTGATGAATTTTATGTATTTGCGACTCCATTATTATTCTTCAATTACTTTAGAAACTGCTAAATAGCCATTCTTTTCTTTAGGAAAATTTTCAATAATAATGGCTTTTTCTATACTTGAGCTATCAATTACTACATCACTTCTTAAATCATCTATAGTAACTGCATTATTATGATTTGTATTAATTGAGTTATTATTTGAATTGGCATTTTTAATTACGTCAAATAATTTATTTACAGCCTCTGAAGGCTGAGCTCCTTTAATACTAGACAAAATGTCTACAGTCATAATTTTACTCATTTCTTTAATTTTAGTTCATAAAAAAACCTTCCAATTAGGAAGGTTATATTTATATCTGAATTAACAACAACCTTCCAGTCCTATTAATTAGGATTGATGAAATTAAGATTGTTATTAATAATTTTCATATTTGTTTATTACTTTATGTTGGCAAATATATATAGAATGAATGCTACAAAAATCGATTTTCATTGATTTTATTTAAGACTTATTGTTTTAATAATTATCTTAATGATTACTATTAATTTGGCAATAATTTTAAGAAAATGCACTAAAAATTTATAGTAAAATTAATAGCGCATTCTTTTAATTCATTAAATTCAAATCCAACATAAGTTCGGAGCTGTAAATAAACAAACTATACTATTACTTTTAAACCTTTATATATAAATAGGTTTCATATTTTTAGTTATTTTAAAATTATAGTTATAATATGTAATTAAATGTTCTAAAATCTTTAGTTCTGTTTTAAAATTCTTAAATTCTTAAAATATATCCTATATAATTTGCGCAAATAAAAAACCATTTTTACCTTTGTAACATAATGAAAAACAGTATAAACATATCTTGGTGGTGGAACTCTCTTAACTAATAAGTGAGTTTATACCTGTATGTAAAAATATATTAAAAAGGCTTATCTCACGATAAGCCTTTTTCAATTCAATACAATGAAGAATATAAAATTTAAAACAATTCATAAAACTAAAATTGCAGATACTATAACTCCTGTGGGTTTGTATTTACGATTTAGAGATAAGCATGCGAATACGCTTTTACTAGAGAGTTCAGACTATCATAGTAAAGACGAAAGTTTCACATTTATTGCTATTGAACCTATTGTCTCTATTAAAGCTGAAAATCATCATTTGAGTTTTTCTCATAAAGGTTTAGAGATTGCAAATGAAGAAATTGGTAGAAATTTCAATGAAATATTCGAAAAGTATAGTAAAACCATAGAGCTAGACTGTCCTTCAGAATTGAAATCGTTTAATGGATTGTATGGTTACACTACCTATGATTCAGTTCAATATTTTGAAAACATCGAATTAACAGTAGATGAGGCTCCTTCTGCAATACCTTTAATGCAGTACAGTTTTTACAGATTTATTATTGCCATTAATCATTTTAATGATGAAATGACCTTAATTGAAAATATTGAAGAAGGTACAGAATCTAGAATCAAAGAAATTCAAACCCTTATAGATGCACAAGCTTTTAATACACATTCTTTTGATATTGTGGGTGATGAAACCTCTAATGTTAAAGGAGATGAGTTTATTGAATATGTAAGGAAAGCAAAAGCTCATTGTAAAAGAGGTGATGTTTTTCAGCTGGTTTTATCGCGCCAATTTCAACAAAAATTTAAGGGAGATGAGTTTAATGTATATAGAGCTTTACGTTCTATCAATCCTTCTCCTTATTTGTTTTATTTTGATTACGGTTCTTTTAAATTAATGGGTTCTTCACCAGAAGCACAGATAAAAATTTCTGCAGGTAAAGCAACCATAAATCCTATTGCAGGTACTTTTAGAAGAACAGGAGATATGGCTAAAGATATTCAGTTAGGTAAAAAGTTATCTGAAGATCAAAAAGAAACAGCAGAGCATGTAATGTTAGTAGATTTAGCAAGAAATGATTTAAGCAAACATGCAGACCAAGTGGAGGTAGAGGTGTTCAAAGAAGTACAATATTTTAGTCATGTTATACATTTAGTATCTACTGTAACTGGTCAATTAAAAGGCAATCCTATAGAAATTGTTGGAGATACTTTTCCTGCAGGAACTTTAAGTGGTGCTCCAAAATATAAAGCCATGCAATTAATAGATAGGTACGAAAATCAATCTAGAGGTTTTTATGGTGGTGCAGTTGGTATAATTGGTTTAGATGGTTCTGTAAACTTGGCAATTGCAATTCGTTCTTTTGTAAGTAAAAATAAAACTTTGTATTACCAAGCAGGAGCAGGAATCGTAATTCATTCTGATGAAGAAAAAGAATTACAAGAAGTAAATAACAAATTGGCTGCTTTGAAAAAGGCGCTAATTTTAGCAGAAAATATATAAAACAGCTTTTCGTTTTTGGTTTTTAGCAATTTGTTAAAAGTCAAGGGCAAAAGTCAAGAGCTTTTAAAAATGAAAATATTAATAATAGATAATTACGATTCATTCACCTATAATTTGGTGCACATGGTTGAAGAAATTACAGGCACTTATCCTGCAGTTTTTAGAAATGATGAAATCAGTATAGCAGATGTAGACAACTACGATCTCATTATGTTATCTCCTGGTCCTGGTATTCCTGATGAAGCCGGAATTTTAAAAGAGGTAATTAAAACCTATGCTGGTGTAAAACCAATATTTGGTGTGTGTCTTGGGCTACAGGCAATTACTGAAGTTTTTGGTGGTGCAATTATCAATTTAAATGATGTGTATCATGGTGTAGCTACAGAAATGGAGGTTACAGATGAAAATGCAGTTATTTTTAAAGATGTACCTAAAACTTTTCTTGCTGCACGTTACCATTCTTGGGCAGCTACAGATGAAGGTTTTCCTGCTGAATTAAAAGTAACAGCAAGAGATGAGGAAGGTTTAATACAAGCAATTGAGCATGTTGCCTTCCCAATATCCGCAGTACAATTTCATCCTGAATCAATCTTAACAGAAGTGGGTGAGCAATTAGTAACAAACTTTATCAATGCAAATTCTAAATGAAAGCAATCTTAAATAAGTTATACAACCATCAACGATTAACAAAATCTGAAGCAAAACAAATTTTAAAAGATATTGCTTCAGAAAAATATAATGACGCTCATTTGGCTTCATTTATGACTGTTTTTATGATGAGACCAATAACGGTTGATGAACTTTCTGGTTTTAGAGATGCCTTAAAAGAATTAGCCATTAAAGTCGATTTTTCAGATTATAACACCATTGATATTGTTGGTACTGGAGGTGATGGAAAAGATACATTCAATATTTCTACATTAACTTCTTTTATTGTAGCAGGAACTGGACAAAAAGTAGCAAAACATGGTAATCATTCTGTTTCTTCTCAATCTGGTTCTTCAGACATGTTAGAGAGTTTTGGTTATCAATTTACAAATGATGAAAACATTTTAAAAGAGCATTTAGAGAAAGCTAATATTTGCTTTTTGCATGCACCAAAATTTCATCCAGCTATGAAAGCTGTAGGTCCAACAAGAAAAGCTTTAAAGTTAAAAACGTTTTTTAATATGCTTGGGCCATTAGTTAACCCAAGTTCTCCTAAGAATCATATGTTAGGAACCTTTAATTTAGAAGTTGCACGTTTGTACAATTATATTCTGCAAGATGAAGATATTAATTACGGAATTATTCATGCTTTAGATGGTTATGATGAAATTTCATTAACAAGCGGATTCAAGTTCTTTTCGAAGAAAGGCGAGTCTTTAATTAATCCTGAAGATTTAGGACAAAAGAGAATTCAACAATCAGAAATTTTTGGAGGTAATTCAGTGGCTGATGCAGCAAAAATTTTCAAAACTATTTTAGAAGGTGAAGGTACAGAAGCGCAAAATAATGTGGTGCTTACGAATGCTGCTTTTGCCTTACAAATTGTAGATGATACAAAAGGTTTTAACCAGGCTTTTGATGAAGCAAAAAATGCTCTATTTGGAGGTAAAGCAAAAGCTTGTTTAACCAAACTAATACAGTTATAAATGGCTAAGAAAAACAATAATTTATATTTAATTATTCCAGCTTTTTTATTTGTTGGTATGGCCATTGGCATTCAAAAAGGTGGTATTCTTAAACAAGGAATTATTGGTTTAATTGTAGGTTTTATAGCTTATCTTATATTAAGATTTCGAAATAATAAAATGAATAAATAAAGTCGATATAATGACAATTTTAGATAAAATAATCGCATTTAAAAAGAAGGAAATTGCTAAAATAAAAGCAGATGTTCCTATTAAAAAATTAGTAGAAAGTCCGAAATTTAAAAGAACTCCAATTTCTCTAAAAAAATCATTATTAGAAGTTGGTTCTACAGGAATTATTGCTGAGTTTAAGCGTCAATCACCTTCTAAAGGCATTATCAATGATAAAGCAACTATTGCAGAAGTAACCAATGGTTACTTAGATGCAAATGTAGCAGCCCAATCTATTTTAACAGATACTTCTTTTTTTGGAGGAACAATGGCAGATTTAATGGAGGCCAGAGTAATAAACCAAGTTAAGCCGATTTTAAGAAAAGATTTCGTAGTTGATGGTTTTCAGGTTGTAGAAGCTAAGGCTATTGGTGCAGATGTAATTTTATTAATTGCTGCGTGCTTAACATCAGCAGAGCTAAAGAATTATGGGAATTTAGCAACAGATTTAGGTTTAGAGGTCTTGTATGAAGTGCATACTCAAGAAGACTTAGATAAAATATCAAATTTAGATAATAAAATTATTGGTATTAACAATCGTAATTTAAAAACTTTTGAAGTTGATTTAGATCATTCTATAAAATTAGCAAATCAAATTCCAGATACTTGTATAAAGGTATCAGAAAGTGGAATATCTGATCCTAGAATTATTACAGGATTAAAAGAGTATGGATTTCAAGGGTTTTTGATAGGAGAGAATTTTATGAAAACTGATAACCCAGGAGAAGCTTGCCAAGATTTTATAAATCAGATTAAATAATGGAACGAGTTTCTTTAGATCCTGTTTTACCTCATAATCCTACTATTTTTATTTTAGGTACAAAACCAGGTAATTTAGAATTAAGGAAACAAGAGTATTATGCCAATAATGGAAATTCATTTTGGAAGATTATTTACGAGCTAACAGAAGAAGTTTTTAGCAAAAATTACGCTGAGAGAATTGATTTGTTGAAACGAAATCATATTGCAGTTTGGGATATTATTGAATCTGGAGAACGTGTAAAACCAGGAGCTCAAAATGTGAAAAATGAAATTCCAAATCCTGTAAATGAAATTGTTGAAATGTATCCGTCAGTAAAACAAATAATTTTCAACGGACAAAAAGCGCATGATTTATATTTAAAACATTTTAGTAAAATTGAAGGCATTATTTACGAGGTAGTTTTATCTACAAGTCCTGCAAACACAAGGTTTTCGTTTAGAGAAAAATTAAATAATTGGAAAGAAACAATCATATGAAATTAAAAGTGTGTGGAATGAAATATGTAGAAAATATTCAGCAAGTAGCTGAATTACAACCTGATTATTTGGGTTTTATTTTCTATGAAAAATCAAAAAGAAATTTTGAAGGTATCATTCCAGACGTTTCAAATACAATTAAAAAAACAGGTGTTTTTGTTAATGAACATTTAGAAATTGTAATTTCATTAATAGAAGAATATAGGCTAGACGCCATTCAATTGCATGGAGATGAATCTGTGGCTTATGTTGCTGAATTAAAAAAGCATTTAGCAGAAAGAAGAGCCTTGTTTATTGAAGAAAATAAAACCATTAAGAAAAGAAAAAATCAACATTATATATCTAAAAATAAGATTGAAATAATAAAGGTTTTCGGAATTAAAGATTCTTTTAATTTCGAGGATTTAATACCTTATTTAGAAGTGGTAGATTATTTTTTATTTGATACAAAAGGAAAAGAAAGAGGTGGAAATGGAACCAAATTTGATTGGTCTGTCCTAAAGGATTATCCTTTTGACAAGCCCTTCTTTTTAAGTGGAGGCATAGGTTTACAAGATGTAAATGAAGTTAAAAAAATACTAGGCTCTAATTTGCCAATTTATGCTTTGGATGTAAACAGTAAATTTGAAAGTAAACCAGGAGTTAAAAAAATAGAGGAGTTAAAAAAGTTTAAAAAAGAATTATTTATAGAATCATAGTATTCTTGATTTTACACAATAATTCATAACAAAATATAGAGATATGAAATCAAAATTTCAGCCAGATAAGAATGGTTATTTTGGGCAATTTGGAGGCGCATTTATCCCTGAACTTTTACATCCGAATGTAAAAGAATTAGAAGATAATTATATTCAAATTATCGAATCTAAAGAATTTCAAGACGAATATAAATCGCTTTTAAAAGATTTTGTAGGCAGACCTACACCTCTTTATTTAGCCACAACTTTGTCAGAAAAATATGGTGCGCTTATTTATTTGAAAAGGGAAGATTTATGTCATACAGGAGCTCATAAAGTAAACAACACAGTGGGTCAAATTCTAATTGCTAAAAAATTAGGTAAAACCAAAATTATAGCAGAAACTGGTGCAGGTCAGCATGGAGTTGCAACAGCTACTGTTTGTGCATTAATGGGCTTAGATTGTACTGTTTTTATGGGAGAAAAAGATATTGTACGTCAAGCACCCAATGTTGCACGAATGAAAATGTTAGGTGCTAAAATTGTACCTGCAACTTCGGGTTCTAAAACTTTAAAGGATGCTACAAATGAAGCCATTCGTTATTGGATTCAGAATCCAGAAACATTTTATTTAATTGGTTCTGTTGTAGGGCCACATCCACATCCAGACATGGTTGCACGCTTACAAGCAATTATTTCTGAAGAGATGAAATGGCAATTAATTGAAAAAACGGGTAAAGAAAATCCAGATACTATTATAGCTTGTGTTGGTGGTGGTTCTAATGCTGCTGGTGCTTTTTATCATTATTTTGATGATGAAGATGTAGAGTTAATAGCTGTAGAAGCTGCTGGTTTGGGTGTTAATTCTGGTGAAAGTGCTGCAACTTCTCAATTAGGGGAAGTTGGTATTATACATGGTTCTAAAACTATTTTAATGCAAGATGAATATGGGCAAATTGTAGAACCTTATTCTATTTCTGCAGGATTAGATTATCCAGGTGTTGGCCCATTACACGCTTATTTATATGAAAGTGGAAGAGCCAAGTTTATGAACGCCACAGATAAAGAAGCGTTAGCTGCAGGTTACGAATTAACCAAATTAGAAGGTATTATTCCTGCTTTAGAAACAGCACATGCTTTAGCGGTTTTACCTAAAATTGATTTTAAGAAAGATCAAGTAGTGGTTATAAATTTATCAGGTAGAGGAGATAAAGACTTAGAAACATTTATCAAACATTTAGAAGATTAAACATGAACTCAATTCAAAAGATATTTCAAGAGAAAGATCAAAACTTATTATCTATATATTTTACTTGTGGTTATCCAGAATTGAACGATACAAGTAAGGTTATAAAAGCTTTAGAAAATAATAATGTAGATTTTATTGAAGTTGGTTTGCCTTACTCAGATCCTTTGGCAGATGGACCAACCATACAAGATAGCAGTCAGCAAGCATTAAAAAATGGTATTAATTTAGATGTTGTTTTTGATCAGTTGATGGAAATTAAAGTATCTAATAAAACACCATTAGTTTTAATGGGATATTTGAATCAAATGTTAAAGTATGGAGAAGATAAATTCTGCAAGAAAGTTGTAGAATGTGGTGTTGATACTTTGATAATACCAGATTTACCTATGGTGGAGTTTGAAAACCATTATCAACAATTGTTTGAGAAATATGGTTTAACAAATGTATTTTTAATTACACCTCATACTTCTGAAGAGCGTATTCAAAAAATTGATAATTATACAAATGCGTTCATTTATGTGGTTGCTTCAGCATCCATTACAGGTGCAAAAGGAGAAATATCAGATCAGCAAATTGCGTATTTCGAAAGAATTAAAGCGATGAATTTAAAGAGTAAATTAATAATTGGTTTTGGTATTTCTGATAACAAAACATTTACCACAGCATGTAATTATGCAAATGGGGCGATTATTGGTTCTGCCTTTATCAAAAGTTTAAAAACTAATGGAGTTGCTGGAATTGAGAATTTTATCTCTGGAATTAGATAATAGTTTCAAATAACAAATAAAAAAAGCGATGTTTTAAACATCGCTTTTTTTATTTTTCTAGTTATGTATTAATTGATAGTTGTAGTAACTTCAATAACACCATTGGCACCTCTTAAACCATAAATTGAAGTTTCTGGGCCTTTTAAAACTTTAACCTTTCTAATAGTTGTAGGTACAATATCTCCAAACGAATCAACGTCTACTGGTACACCATTTAAAATTAATAAAGGAGCTCTACCACCACCCCAAGAAGCTGTTCCTCTAATTCGAATTTGATTCGTTGTAGAAACATTAACTCCAGCAACTTTTCCTCTTAAATAGTCATAAATATCTCTAAACTGAATAGGATCTGCTACTTTTGTATCACGACTTCCTGAAACATAATTTTCATCATTACTGTCACTAACTATGTTAATTATCATAGAAGATTGCCCTTTATAAGCTACTTTTTTTACACCTACTAAAGGTGAAAAAGCAGTAATTTCTTTTGGAGCTTTGTCTAGTTTTACTTTAAAGTAACCTGCTTTATTGGCTACTCTTCTTTGTTTTACATTATCAATTAAAATAACTGCTCCAGGAACTGCTTGGTTATTTGCATCTTTAACTAATATTGTCAATTTAATTTTTTCTTTAGATTTTTTTTCTTGTGCTGTACTATTAGTAGCAAAAGTAAAAGCCACTAAAAGCATTAAAGTTTTTATAATTTTCATATCGTTTGAATTTTTAATAATACATCAAGAATAATGCCAATGTATTTAGCATAATTCGCAATAAAAATACTGAAAATAAACTAAATTTTCAATGTATTGTCTTTTTTTAACTACTCTGATTGATATACTTTCTCTCCATTTAAATAGGTAGCTAAAGCTTTTGTTTTAGGTAATTTCGCTTCCTCCACTGTCATAATATCTTGATTTAAAATTACAAAATCTGCAAATTTACCAATCTCAATACTACCTTTTTCATCTTCTTCAAAATTAGAATATGCAGCCCAAAGTGTCATTCCCTTTAATGTTTCTTCTCTAGAAAGTGCATTTTCCATTTGAAATCCTTTTTCAGGATAATTGTTTAAATCTTTTCGAGCTACAGCAGCATAGAAGGTATAAAAGGGATTTACCTTTTCTACAGGGAAATCTGTACCTAAGGCAACTTTTCCATAATTATCTAAAAGGTCTTTAAATGCATAGGCGCCTTTCATTCTTTCAAAACCTACTCTGTCTTCTGCCCAATACATATCTGATGTTGCATGAGTTGGCTGAACAGATGGTAGAATATTATCAAAATTCTTAAAGTCTTCTGGACTTATGATTTGAGCATGCTCAATTCTCCAACGTCTATTTTGTTTATTTTTAAGAACATTATTATAAGTTTTTACCAACCAAGTATTAGCAGAATCTCCAATAGCATGCGTATTCATTTGAAATTCAGAAGCTGCAATTTGTTTAGCCAATTCTTGATATTTTTCTGGAGAATAAATTAAAGCACCAAAATGGTTGTCTCTATCTGAGTACGATTTTCTCATTGCTGCTCCTCTAGAACCTAAAGCTCCATCACCATAAACTTTAAAAGATCTTACATTTAAATAGTCGGTTTTGTAAATTCCCTTGTCTAAATAGTAATCTATTTGTTCTTGTTTATCGCCAGAAATCATGGCGTAAATTCTCATTTTTAAACTATTGTTATTTTGTAAATCATCAATAAGTTCAATAGTATTTCTATCTAAACCAGCATCATCTACAGTTGTTAATCCGTACGAAAAACAAATGTCTTGAGCGTCTAACAAAGCCTGAACTGCTTCTTCTTTAGAAACTGTAGGTATCTTGATAAAATCCATAGCAGAGTCAATTAACACCCCAGTTATCTTACCATTTTTTTTAATGATTTCTCCACCAGTAACTTTAGTTTCATTTGTAATTTCGGTTAAGTCTAATGCAGCTTGATTTACTAAAAGTGCATGCCCATCAACTCGAGTTACTGCAACTGGTGTGTTTGGAAATAATTCATCTAATTTTTCTTTGGTAGGAAACTCTTTTATCTCCCAGTCATTTTGGTCCCATCCACGACCCGTAATATAATTGGTATTCTTTTCTTTTTGAAATTCTACTAATCTTTCAAGTACATCATCATAACTTGTTGTGCCCTCTAAATCTACTTTTTGTTGTTGTAAACCCATTCTATAAAAATGGCAATGTGCATCTATTAAACCTGGAACAATCGTTTGGTTTTTGGCATCAACAATATTATCTGATTGGTATTTTTCTTGAATATCTGAGGTAGATCCTATTGCAACAAACATTCCATCGTTAATTGCAAATGCTTCTACATTATCAAAGTTTGAATTTACAGTGTATGCATTAGCATTAATTACAATTAAATCCGCTTGTTCTTTTTGACAAGATGTGATTAAAATTAGAGATAGAAAAAGTGGGTATAATTTTTTCATTTTTAGAATTTAAGCATTTATATAAATTAAATAAGCACCATAAATCAATACAAATTGAAATGGAATTCTTACAATAGCTATTGTTTTAGAACCAATGGCAGGTCTTTTTTTGGTAACATCCCATATATGAATTGGCAAAAGAAATATTAGTAAAAATATGATACCTAATGCAGCCATTTTTTGCGTTTGTGGAACAAAGACCCCAATACCTAATACTAATTCTATTAAACCAATAACATAATTCACTAATTTTTTTGGAAAAATTTCAGGGATAAAATGTTTAAAAACATTTGGTTTTATAATGTGCATAATTCCCGCAAAAGAGAAAAATCCTCCAAATATTATTTTTAATACGATAATTAGAATATCCATAAAATTATAATTTTACAGGAGTATCTCCATAAAGATATTTATCCATTAAATATACAATGCTAGCCATAGATGCACTACCTAATTCTAACTCACGTTTGTTTACTTTATCAAAGGTATCTCTGCTTGTATGATGGTAATCGAAATAGCGCTGTGAATCTGGTCTGTAACCCACCAAAGTTACATTCTCATCTTTTAGAGGACTAATATCTGCACCAGAACCACCTTTGTCTATATCATGTAAACCATATGGAGCTAAAAGTTTTTTCCAACTTTGCAGCAGGTTGGTGTTTGCATTATTTGCATCAATAGAAAAACCTCTTGGAGTATGTCCCCCAGAATCTGATTCTAATCCACCAATATGATTTTCTTTATTTAAAGTCGCTAATTCAGCATATTTCTTTGCACCTCTAGTACCATTTTCTTCGTTCATAAAGAAAACGATTCGAAGCGTGTTTTTTGGTTTGATGTTATTTTTCTTAAATAAATAGGCTACTTCTAAAGATTGTACAACACCTGTACCATCATCATGAGCACCTTCACCTAAATCCCATGAGTCTAAGTGACCACCAACCACAAATATATTTTCTGGAGTTTCAGACCCTCTAATTTCGCCAACAACGTTAAACGAATGCGCATCTGGTAAAGTTTCGCAACTTTGTTTGAAATAGAATTTTAAATTTGGATTCGTGTCTAAGTCTTTACTTAAATTTTCTGCAGCTAAAGAGCTAATTGCAGCAGCAGGTATGTGCTGTTCAACTGGTAAATCTCCATAACTCATAGTTCCTGTATGAGGATAATCATCTATAGCATTTGTCATAGATCTTACAATTACGCCTTTAGCTCCATATTTACCACAAACTGCAGCACCTCTAACTCTTTGATCTACACAGCCACCATACGCTTTAAAGGTGTGGATTAATGTATTGTCAAAAGGTCTGTTAAAGAACACAATTTTATCTTTCATTTTATCTCCTAAAGCTTCTGCTTCTTCCAGACTTTTAACCTCTATTACTTCGGCTAATACTCCAGATTTTGGTGTAGCTACAGAAAAACCTAGTGCGCAAATAGCAACATTTTTCTGTACACCATTTGTGGTGTATGTAGCTATTTCTTTCTCACCTCTAACCCAATGAGGAACCATTACTGGTTGTAACCAAACTGAATCTAAACCAACTTCTTTCATTACTTTTTCTCCCCATTCAACAGCCATTTGTGCCTCAGCTGATCCAGATAATCTACCACCAACATTTTGGGTTAAATCTCTTAACCATTCATACGATTTACCATCTGTAAGAGCAGCATTGAATAGTGATTTGATTTGTGTAGAATCGGTTTTTTCTTCTGTAGTTAGCTGAGTGTCGTCTATAGTTTTTTCTTGTTTTTGATTACAAGAAATCATGAAAAGAATTAGGGAAAGAAAGAGTAGTGTTTTTTTCATTTTGTAGTTTTTTATTAAGTTTATAAAACTACGAAAATCATAATAGATTATGAATACAAATTAAAAGGATTTAAACCTGTTCTAATAGCTTGATAGACTCCTTATATACATATTTGTATTTCTTTTTATTACTTTCAATCATATTATCAATTTCAGAAATGATAACATCTAGCGTTTTTTTTGCATCAATACCGTTATTTTGTCTCACTAAAAAACGAGCATATTCTAACCTTTCTGGGTAATTCGAATATCTAATATTGGTTTTCTTAAATTCACTTTCCGCTTTTTCATTAAAACCACATTGTTCTAATGATATAGCATAAATGCAAATGGTGCCTTTGAAAAACTTATCTAAATCTATTTCACCTACACATTCCACTACCTTTTTATAATTCTTTAGTTCAAAATGGCATTTGGCCAATTTATTTAAGGTGTGTTTATCTTCGTAAGAAATAGATTCTAAAGCTTTTTCGTAATAAAGTATAGCCTCAGGAAAGTTTTTGTTTTCTCTGTAGGCATCTGCCAAATTAGATTTATTTTGAAAAGAATCTGCAATGTGTAGCTTTTCTTTAAGATCTTTAATCTTTTTACCAGGATTTAGAGAGTTTCTAATTTTATGGTTTGTATGCGAAATATTTTTGCTGCTCACAATTTCTAAAAAAAAGTAAACAATTGCACCAATTACGGGTACAAAAAAAACTATGAAATACCAGTAGTAATCATTTCTGCTTTTATAAATATGAAAGATACAAAACGCTTGGAAAGCGATTAATAGGTAATAAATCATAGAAGCACAAATATAATTAAAAACTAAGCTGTTACTCCATGCTTTTTAGATAAGTTGCTCTTTTTGGTTGTTAAACGCTAATTTGTTAGAAATCAAACTTATAAGTTAACCCTCCAAGAACTTGAAAACCTTGTACGTTAAAGTTGGAAAATCTCTGATAATTATTATTTAAAACGTTATTTAATTTGACAAATGCAGAGAACTTATCAGAAAAATGATAACCTCCGTTTAAATTAACATCAACAAAAGAATCAAGGGTTTGAGCTCCACTTATATTAAATGAAGAACCAGAATATAAAATATCTTTTCTTTCGCCTACAAAAAATATGTTGGTGTTGGCATACCAAGTATTTGTTTTGTATTTCGCGCTAAAGGACGCTTCTAAATTGGGTAAATTCCAAGCCTCTGTTTCTGTGGTAGATTCGTAATGGTTAAATTGGAATTGTGTTGAAAGTGAGAGTTGTTTAGAAACGTCATATTCTATTTCTGCAGCTAAAGAAATGGTTTGTACATCATCATAAACTACTGAAAAAGAATTACCATATTCATATCCTCTAAACAAAATACCATTGTTACCATTATTTGCTCCATTTGATTTTGAATAGTTTTTTACAAATAATGCTTTGTCTTCTTCATCTTTAAAAGTTGCTGATAAATTATAGCTCAAACTTTTATTTAAAATTCCGTTAAAACCTAAAAAAGCGTTGTATTTTTCATTTGTTTGGGTAATAAATTGAGTGGGACTTAAAAATGGATTTTCACTTGAAAAATCTTTGTAAGTATTGGTGTTTAAATTTCCTAGAACACCTGCATACACAGTAAGATTATCTTTTAGTATTGGTTTCTGAATTTGAATGTCAGGATAAACTAAAAAATGATTCACCTCATTTTCTGTATCAAAAGCAGTAAAGAATTTAAAACCAAGTTTTAAAGAAAAATCTCCAAATTTGGTGTTATACTCAGGATTTATTTTTGCTGTAAAAATCGAATAATCTATAGCAATGGTGCTGGTAAATTCACGTTCAAAAGAACCTCCTAAATATTCTAGACCTGTTTTTATTTGAATGTTATTGAAACTAGAATTTAGAAAATCAAGAGGTAAATCGAAATTCGTATTTAAGTTGAATTTATATTCAGCACTATTGTAGTAATCTGTAAAATACGCTAATGATAATTGACTATTGGTAATGTAAGCATCAATAAAATCAATATCACCCACCAAATTAAAATAATTGTAAGTTTGGCTTTCGTCAATATTTCCTATAGCTGTTTCAGTAAAGGTTGGTTCATCTATTCCATACCAATTATAGGTATTTCTTTCTCCTTTTAATGTGATGGTCCAATCAAAATAACGCTCTTCTTTTTTGTAAAAAATAGACGCATTTAAATTGCTGAAATCGCTATTTAATTTGGTGTTTTCAATATTATCTAATGATGCAGTGTACTTAGCAGATAGGCCAAATTCGCTTTGAAAACGCGTATAATTGTGTAGATACGTTTCAACATAAGGCGAATTAAAATTACCATAACCTAAGGCTAAAAAGTTGTTGTAAATGCGTTCTTTTACACCAACATCAATACTTTTTGCAACGCCACTTTTAGGTATAAAAGTTGAAGCAACAGGAGCTGAGTAAATGGTGTACTTCAATTTCTTCTTTTTACTTTTTGCTAATAGCTTTATAGTGGGGTTTTGCTTAATTTTATTAGCATCTGCAATTTCAGGATTGTAGGTGGTAACTACCTCAATAACTTCTGTTTTAACAGTATCTATTTTATTGTTTTTTTTAGCTGGTTTTGTGCTCTGTGCGTAAGAAAATAACGTTCCTAAAAACAACACGAAAATTGTTAAATACTTTTTCATTATTTTTTATTTTTAGGAGTTACTGAGTTATTGGTTTTAGCTTCACTTTCTTTAATCACTTTTAATTCTTGTTTTGCTTCTGTTACAATATCTTCAAACTGACCGAAATTTTTAATAATGTTTTCTAAAATAAATGTGGCTTGATAAGCGTCTTCTAAGCTGTAATAATTTTTAGCCATAATGATATAGCTTTTCACACCCCAATATTTGTAATTACTATAATCTGCAATTAAGCCTTGTACTACTTTTGTGGAATTTTCATACTCGTTTTCTTTGTTTAAAAAGTACGCTTTATAGTATAAGGTTTCTGCTTTCAATTCGCCATCTGCTGTTTTCTCTATTGTAGTAAAATACTCTTTTGCAGTATCAAAATCTTCGGTTTTAAAAGCGGTTCTAGCTATAATTACTTTTGCATCTAAAATAACTTCGTTATCTAATTTATCTCTTGATAATACTTTTTTTGCATAGTTTAAAGCAGCATCATTTTCATTTAAAGTTGAGTAGCCTTTCATTAAATTGCTCTGTGCAAACAATATATTTTCTGCACTATATGCTTCTTGTTCTAACCTTAATAAATAAGGTTCAGCTTCTTTAAAGTTATTCTCTTGCAAATAGATTTGAGATAATTTTGCTAAAGCATCTTCACTAAATTCTGTTTGACCTGCCTCTAAAACAACTTTATATTTATCTATAGATTGTTTGTAAAGAGCTTCTTTAAATAAAATATCGGCCAAATAATAATTGGCTTTTAAACTGTTTTTGCCATTAGGAAAACTTCGTAAATATTTTTTTAAACTAAGAATGCTACCATCATTTTTACCTTCAAAATATTTACGTTCTGCAATTGCGAAACTTGAATTTTCTAACTCAGAATCTGATACTTCAACAAAATTTAAAGTTTTTGTCCAAGCTACATATTCATTTAGTCTATCTTCATCTACATAAATGTTTTTTGCATTTTTTACTGCTTCTAAAGCTTCTGATGAATTAGGGTAGGTTTGTGCTACTTTTTTAAAGTTATTTAAGGCAAGTGAGTTTTTATTTTGATTGTAATACAATAACCCTTCACGAACTAAAGCAGTAGGAATAAACACGCTTTTAACGTGTTTTTCTTGCAAACGAGTATAAGCTTGATGCGCTTTTTCGAAATCTTTTAGCTTTGTGTAAGTTGCTGCAAGTTGAAATAAAGCATCATCTTTTAATGAAGAAATTTGGTAATTATTTATCACTTTTGTTAAGGCATTTACTTTAGCTTCATTTTTATTTTGAAATCCATAACTCATACCAGTTTGATACATTGCATAATCTGCATCTAAACCTGAATTATCTACAATTACTTTATAAGCTCTAATGGCTTTCTCGTAATTTCTAATGGCAAAATAGCTGTCTCCCAAACGCAAAAAACTATCGTCTTTAATATTTTGATCAATATTACCTTTACCTGAAAATTGATTGAATGTTAACGCTGCTTTTTCATAATCTTTTAATTTAAAATGGCAATATGCAATATTGTACTCTAATAAAGGAAAATCTTTATTATTAGCACTTCTTAAACTATTGTTGAGTGCAATAAATTTAGAAAGAGCTTCTTCATAATTCTCTAATCTATATAACGTTTCTGCTTCCCAATACTTGGCTTTTCTGCTAATTTCAATAGTGTTTGATGTTTTTGCTGAAGTGAAAAAAGCTAAAGCTTCAGAGATTTTTTTCTCATTAAATAATTGAATTCCTCTGTATAAAGAAACCTCTAAACTTAAATTTAAATTTTCGGTAGATTTCTTCTTTTTAAGGTATTCTAAAGCACCCTGATAATCATTTTCATGAATAAAAGAGGACACAATTAATTCGTTTATTTCTTTATAAGAAGTAGAATTAGGATATGTTTTTAAATAGTTTTGCAGCACATCAGATACATTCTCAAAAGGATTGCCTTCTTCATAACTTAACTTGGCATAATTTAACGCGGCATCCTCTTTTATACTTGAGTTGTAGCTCATTTCACTAGCAGTTTTAAAAGCATTTAGTGCCTCATTTTTCTTATCTATGTTTAAATAACATTCAGCTAAATGATAGTAGGCATTTTGTGCAACTGCATTTTCTTGATCAATAATTTTATTAAAATAACTTATGGCGTTTTCAAAATCATTTTGTTTAAAATAAGCGTAACCTAATTGATAATAATCTGTGTTATTCCATTTGCCATTTTTACCTTTATACCCTTTGAGGTATGGAATTGCTTCTTCGTATTTATTTAGATTAAAATAACTTTCACCAATAATTTTTGATATTTCAGAAGCTTCCTTTCGTTTGGCAGTTTTTAAAAGTTCTTTACCAACAGAAATGCACCTCTCAAAGCTACCTGCCTTAAAGCTAATGTCTAATAAGTAATAAGAAATTTCGGCTTTGTAAGAATCGTTGTCTGCAATTTCTTTTAAGGTAGATTCTGCTAAGCCATAATCTTCTAATTTGTAAGAAATATAACCATAATAATACCTAGAATCATTACCATATTTGGCATCATTTATTAGAGGTAAAAATTTATCTTTTGCTAAATCTAAACGTTTTGCAACTAGCAAACCATACCCCATTTTAAAGTTGATTTCTTTTTGGTTTTTTTTAGATAAACCGTCCAAATTTACTTTTTGATACCATTTTAAAGCATGAGCTGCTTTTTTATTAGCAAAGTAATAGTTACCAACATTAAAAAATGCTTTATTTTTTTTATTACTTGCAGGATAATTTTCTACAAAACTCAACACTTTTTTATCTGCATCTGTTTGGTTTAATTTAATACCACACATTGCATTGTAATAACTTGCATCAGCCATTAAAGTGCTTTTTGGTGATGCACTATTTTCTACAATTGCAAACGTTTTTTGTGCAGCTGCATACGCTTTATTGTTATAAAGCTTTAAAGCATCGTTAAAATTAGCTTCTGCATTTACATCTATAATAGACTGTTGAGAAAATACTACAGAGGTAATCGTAAAAAAGAATAGGAATAAAACCTGTTTTGCCATAAAAAGAATTTTCATACAAATGTTTTAGTTATAAATTCACTAACGAAGATTTCTACAAATTGTTGGATTATTATTGAAAAAATCACGAAAAAAAATAATTCAAAAATAAGAATAGTTGTAAAATCTTGTGCTAAAATCAATAGAAACTTATAAGTTTGTATAAACTACTATTTTATGGAAAAAACAGTTTTACATTTAGAAAATGCAGATATTTATCAGAGAGATAATCTGGTACTATCTAAAGTAAATTTAACCATTAATAAAGGTGAATTTTATTATTTAATTGGAAAAACTGGAAGTGGTAAAAGTAGTTTAATGAAAACGCTTTATGGCGATTTAAAATTACAAAGAGGTACAGGAACCATTGTAGACTTTGATTTAAAAAAGTTAAAAGAGAAAGAAATTCCGTTTTTAAGAAGAAAAATAGGAATTGTATTTCAAGATTTTAAATTGTTAAGTGATAGAACTGTTTTTGAGAATTTAGAATTTGTTTTAAAAGCTACTGGTTGGAAAAACAAAGAGGAAATGAAATCTAAAATTAACGAAGTTCTAGAAAAAGTTGGTATGCAATCTCAATACTATAAGAAAACTTTTGAACTTTCTGGAGGTGAGCAACAAAGGGTGGCAATAGCTAGAGCACTTTTAAACGACCCAGAATTAATTTTAGCAGATGAGCCAACAGGTAATTTAGACCCAAAGACCTCTTTAGAAGTTATGGATTTGTTGAATAAAATTCACGCAAGTGGTAAAACTATTTTGATGGCCACTCATGACTATCAGCTAATTGTAAAGTTTAAACACAATACTTTAAAGGTTGAGGCTGGAGAACTTTTTGAAGTTACACAGCAAACTACGGTTTCTTAATAATAGATTTTTGAGTAAAAAGAAAATTTTTGTTGCAGTTACAAACGATATTTCTACAGATTATCGAGTGCACAAAATTTGCAATTATTTAATTTCTAAAAATTATGAAGTAACTATGTATGGTAGAGTTTTACCAAATACAATAAACGTAGATCGATCTTATAAAATAGTACGCAAAAAACATTTTTTTAATCATAATTTTTTGTTTTATGCTGAATTCAATTTAAGGTTATTATTCACATTACTATTTACAAAAACCGATGTTATTCTTTCTAATGATTTAGATACATTACCAGCATGTTTTTTTGCGAGTCGATTTAAAAAAGTAGAATTGGTTTATGATAGTCATGAACTTTTTTCTGAAGGACCAGAATTGCAAGGTAGACGATTTGTTCAAAATTTTTGGAGAACCTTAGAAAATTACTTTTTACCTCGCGTTAAAAAAGCCTATACTGTTAGCCAATCTATAGTCGAGTTTTATCATTCAAAATATCAGAACAATATGGGGTTAGTTAGAAATATTCCGTTAAAAAAGGATGTTTTAGAGGTAGAAGAGGTATCATTTCCCACAGAAAATAAAACCATATTGTATCAAGGAGTTTTAAACCCTGGTAGAGGTCTAAAACCGATGATTAAAGCACTTCATCATATAGATGATTTAGATTTAATTATTATTGGTTATGGTAAAGTAGAAGAGGAGTTAAAAGAATTTGTAGTAAAGCAAAATATGCAACATAGAGTTCATTTTATGGGCAGAGTTGCTAGAGAAAAGCTATTTAATTATACTAAGAAAGCTACTTTAGGTATGGTGTTAGAAGAACCTCTAGGGTTAAGTTTTAAGTATGCCTTGCCCAATAAATTGTTCGATTATATCCATGCAGAAATTCCAATTATTGCAGGTAGACTGCCTGAAGTAGAAAGAATTGTAAATGATTTTAATGTTGGAGTGTTGGTAGATGATTATAAACCAACAACCATTGCCAAAACTATAAATGATTTATTAGCTAATGACGAGTTACTTGCTGAAATTAAAAGCAACCAGCAAAAAGCGAAAGAAATACTTTGTTGGGAAATTGAACAAAAGAAATTAGATCAATATTTTTAAAAGTAAAATTATCAAGACTAAATTATCCATAATAATTCCTGTATTTAATAATCTTTCTGGATTGCAGAAATGCTTAGAAAGTATCAAGCAGCAAACGTTTAAGAATTATGAAGTTTGGATAATTGATGGTGGCTCATCTATAGAAACTCAAAATTATTTAGGTAGTTTAGAAAAACCATTTTACTATCAATCTAGAGTTGATAAAGGTATTTATGATGCCATGAATAAAGGTATAGTTTTATCTAAAGGAGAGTATCTTTATTTTTTAGGTTCAGATGATGAATTGTTTAATGAAAATATCTTGGCTACTGTTTTTGCAGAAGAATCTAGCACAGAAAATACGCTGATTGCTGGTAAGGTTATTTATGAAGGAAATAAAAGTGCTTTTATTTACAATACAAAGAAAAAGTTGAAAGATGTATATTGGTCTAAATTTATGTGGGTCAGAAATGGATTGCATCATCAAAGTACATTTTACAAAAGAGAAATTTTTGATACCATTAAGTACGATTTAAAATATCCAGTTTTATCAGATTATTGGTTGAATTTATATCTGTTTAAAAATGATTTTTCTTGTAAAATTTTAGATTTGCCTATTGCTAAGTGTAGTTCAGATGGGGTTTCAAAATCAGGAGATTGGACTATTTATCAAGAAGAGATAAATCTAAAAATTGACTTAAGTAATAAATTTTTTAAGCCATTATTTTATATTATTGCCAAGACCAAATATCTTTTTCGCAAACAATTAAATGATTAACAGAAAAGAAATAGCAAATTTCATAGTAGAAAAATTAAAGACTGATAAAGAACAGTTGGTTTCTGCATACAATAAATCAAAAGATACAATTGGTCATTTTTTTATAGATGATTTACTTCCTGAAGAATTGGTTCAAAAAATTCATGTAAATTTTCCTGATTTAGAAGGTACCAAAAAACGAAAAAGTATTAGAGAGCATAAATATGTTGCTTATCAAATGAATAAGTATGCTCCCATTTTAGAGGAAGTTATTTATGCTTTTCAAGATCTTCGAGTGGTAAAGTTAATCTCAGAGATAACGAGTATACCCCATATTTTACCCGATGAAAAGTTGTATGCAGGTGGTTTATCATTAATGGCAAAAGGCAATTATTTAAGTCCGCATTTAGACAATTCACATGACAAAGACAGGCAACTTTGGCGTGTATTAAATTTACTTTATTATGTAACTCCCAATTGGAAGTTAGAAAATGGTGGCAATTTAGAGTTATGGCCTAAAGGTTTAAAAGATAAACCTGTTGCTATAGAAAGTAAGAGTAACAGATTGGTTATTATGGCTACCCATCAAAAATCTTGGCATTCTGTAAATAAAGTTTTGGTAGATGATGTAAGATGCTGTGTTTCTAATTATTACTTTTCTAAACAGCCATTACTCGAAGATGACGATTTTCATGTTACTACATTTAGAGGAAGACCTTCACAGAAAATGAAAGATGTAGTCTTAAAACTAGACAATAGTTTAAGAGGTTCTGTTCGTAAAATTTTTAAAAAAGGAATTAGAGAAAATCCTCATCAATATAAGAAATAGTTATAGCTCAAAAATGACTGGCTTATTCTTACGAACGTAATATTCATCAACCAAACTAGCGTTAACAAACTGAGTTTTATTAAATAACTTTTGGCCATAAGCTTCGTGTATATGTCCAAAAACATGCAATTTAGGTTTTATCTGTTTTACTCTTTCACGCAAAACTTTACAACCAACGTCTTCACCATCTTTTGTTTCGTCTAAAATTCGAAATGGTGGGCAATGTGTAATTAATACATCTGTACTTTCAGGTATTTTATCAAAACTAATTTTTCGTTGAGAAGTAGTCTTATTAAACGCCCATTGATAAAAAGCAGGTTGATCTGGACTTCCCCAAAATTGAATGCCATCTATTACAACTCCTGAATTTTCTAAATAAGTTACATTATCAGGTATTAGTTTGGCAATCTCTTCTTTTTTCCTTCTTTCAAAAAGAAAATCATGATTACCAGCTATAAATATTTTGTATTTATGAGGTAAGTTAGCAAACCAGCTTAAAAATGAGGACGTTTCAATACTATTTCCTTTATTAGTAATATCACCTGCATGAATAATAACATCGCCAATTGGCAATTCATCATCCTTAATAAACTGGTGTTTATTATGTGTGTCAGAAATTAAAACAATCTTCATAAACTTATATAAAAAAACCTCAAATAAATTAATTTAGTTGAGGTTTTAAATTGTGGAGACGCCGAGAATCGAACTCGGGTCCAAACAAGCAGCCAAAAAGCTTTCTACATATTTAGTTCTTTCTTAATTTTCGATCAAAAGCTGATTAAGAACAATCCACTTTTAACTTAGCTTTTTTAGTTTCAAAAACCTGCCAAAGCTACAAGTTTTCTATGTTTATTTTTACGATGCCCATAAATGAAACGCCATAAACCAAGGCTTTTCGTGGACATAAAGCTTGCTCACCTTGTGAGCCTAGGCTTAATCCTACTATAATTCAGATTAGGCAGCTAAAGCGTAGTTATCTTCGCCGTTTAAAAAGTTGAAATAAGTTTTACAAGAATCATTTCACTCCTTGATATGCTTACAAATTCACTGTCCTTGCTGTCAAAACCAGTCGTCCCCAAAATAATTTGGGCGTTACTTTATTTTAAAAGCATTTAAAATTAAAGTCAGGCTTTCACTACTCGTTTTTTATTCCATTACATTTTATAAAAGAACTCAAACAAATCGTTCAATCCTTAACGCAGTCTGCAAAAATACAAAAAACATTTGCATTAGGTTTACAATTTTTATCATATTGTTAAGACAGTTTTTGTCCTCAATTTTTTAAATTTGAACAAACAAAAATTATGATTAAGAAAGGAACACAAGTAAAATGGAAATGGGGAAATGGCACAGCAGAAGGCAAAGTAGAAGAAACCTATACAGAAAAAGTCACCAAAACAATTAAAGGTAACGAAGTAACTAGAGATGGTGAAGAAGGTAATAAAGCCTTATTCATTAAGCAAGAAGATGGTAGTGCAGTACTAAAATCAGAAAGTGAAGTAGAGAGGGCATAATCTCTAAAAGAAATTTTTTTAACGCTTTTTTCAGTCTATCTTTATACACTGAAAAAAGCATTTTTATTTTAAGTCATATGAAATTCGGAATTATAAAAGAACGTAAAAATCCACCAGATAAAAGAGTGGTTTTTTCACCAAGCAAACTGGCATTATTAAAACAAAAGTTTCCTAAGGCAGAAGTAGTTGTAGAAAGTTCAGACATTCGAATTTTTAATGATGAGGCTTATCAAAATAAAAATATAGAGGTCACTACAGATGTTTCTGACTGTGATGTACTTTTAGGAGTTAAAGAAGTACCAATAGACGCCTTAATACCAAACAAAAAATATTTTTTCTTTAGTCATACAATAAAAAAGCAGCCTTATAATAGAAAGTTGTTAAGGGCTATTTTAGAAAAAAATATAGAGTTGTACGACCATGAAACTATCATCAAAGAAAATGGGGCGAGACTAATTGGTTTTGGAAGGTATGCAGGAATTGTAGGCGCCTACAATGGTTTTAGAGCAATTGGCTTGACAACAGAAAAGTTTAGTTTACCAAAAGCAGAAACATTAGACAGTCAAATAGAATTAATATCAAATTTGAATAGTATCAATCTTTCTCCGATTAAAATTTTACTTACTGGTAATGGTAAAGTAGCTTATGGAGCTAAAGAAATGTTAGATGCTATGAATATAAAAGAAGTATCTGTAGACGATTATTTAAATAAGGCTTTTAATGAAGTTGTGTATTGCTTAGCAGATGTACTAGATTACAATAAGCGTAAAGATGGCAAGGTTATAGATAATTTTGACTTTTATAATCACCCAGAAAATTACGAATCAGATTTTATGCGATTTGCTGCAGTGACCGACTTTTTTATAGCAGGTCATTTTTATGGAGATGGAGCACCTTTTTTATTTACTGGAGAAGATGCTAAACAGGTTAACTTTAAAATTAAATATGTTGCAGATATCTCTTGTGATATTGATGGACCTGTAGCTTCAACCATAAAAGCATCAACCATTGCAGAACCTGTGTATGGGTATGATCCTTTAGAAGAAAAAGAAGTCGACTACAAAAACGATAATGCTATTGTGGTTATGGCTGTAGATAATTTACCTTGTGAATTGCCAAAAGATGCTAGTGAAGGATTTGGAGAAATGTTTCTCGAAAATGTAATTCCAGCTTTTTTTAATAATGATAAAGATGGTGTTTTAGCTAGAGCTAAAATGACAGCAAATGGCAAACTAACAGACAGATTTTCTTATCTACAAGATTATGTAGATGGTTTAGAGTAGCATTGTAATTCATAAATAACGATTTCATTTGTTAAATAGCAACCAACAATACCTTTTAGATTTGGCTAAAATGAAGATGCCATTTGGTAAATACAAAGGCATTTTTTTAATTGATTTGCCTGAACATTATATTGTTTGGTATAACAATAAAGGTTTTCCTAAAGGTAAGTTAGGAGATCAGCTAAAGTTAGTTTACGAGCTTAAACTAAATGGTTTAGAGAATATTATACGTAAAATTAAAAAAGACCACCATTAAATATAAATTGCATTTCAAATAAAAAATAATTTACATTTGTTATCTTATGCCATCAAATAAAAATTATAAATGGTTTTAAATTACGTTTATTTTGGTGTTTCTATTTTAGGAATATTTCTATTTTTCTTTCTGCTGAAAAAATTTTTTAAGTGGTTGCAAACCAAGCTAGATAAATTAGACAGGAATGTTTTATTTAAAAAAGCAGAAGTAGAACATTTCTTTAAATTTATTACACCTAGAAGAGAAAAACACATTCTAAAGTTTACCATAAGAGCATTAAGAATTGGTATAAGTATTGTTTTTCTAATATTTTATTTACCCTTCGTTTTTCACTTTATTCCAGAAACTCAAGAAATTGCAGATCAAATATTGGGTTATGTCATGAAGCCTGTAGATATTGTTATTGATGGCTTTTTAGACTTTATCCCAGGGTTCTTTTTTATTCTAGTTATCTTTTTTGGAACAAAATATTTATTAAAATTCTTAAAGTATGTTACTAGCGAATTGGAAAAAGAAGCGGTTCGTTTAGATGGTTTTCATGCAGATTGGGCCAAACCTACCTTTAATTTAGTTAGGGTAGTAATTATTGCTTTTTCTGTTATTATTTGTTGGCCATACATACCTGGCTCACAATCTGAAGGGTTTAAAGGGGTTTCTATTTTTTTAGGAGTATTATTTTCTTTAGGTTCTACTGCTGCTATATCTAATATAGTTGCAGGTATTGTTATTACCTATATGCGCCCTTTTAAAGTAGGAGATCGTGTAGAAATAGGGAATACTATTGGTGATGTAACAGAAAGAAGTTTACTGGTAACTCGTTTAAAAACAATCAAAAATTTAGATGTTACCATTCCAAATTCATCTATTTTGGGTAACCATATTGTAAATTTCACCAAAAATGCAGCAGAAGATGTAGGGGTTATTTTACATACTTCTGTAACAATAGGGTATGATGTTCCTAGTGGAGATGTTATTCAGGCTTTAGTAAAAGGAGCCAAAAACACAGATTTAATTCTTCAAAAGCCAGAACCTTTTGTGCTTGTAAAAAGTTTGGATGATTTTTATATCAATTATGAGATTAATTGTCATACCAAAAATCCTGAGAAAGGTGCTTTAATTTATTCGTATTTACACGAAAGTATTAAAAATGAATTACACAATGCAGGTATAGAAATCTTATCTCCACATTACAGTGCTGTTAGAGATGGTGGAGCACTAACTGTACCTCCAGAAAATATTCCTAAAGATTACCAACAACCTGGCTTTAAGATTGGAGGCTTTAAAATTGGTAGTTAATTTCTTATTGCTGTTTGCTTATTCCATAAGTTAAGTGTGCAACTCCGAGTATAAAGAGTGAGTAATACCAATAAGAAGGTATAATTAAGCAGATTACACTAAGTAACGCACAAACTCCTGAAATGATAAGAACATTTTTGTATTCTTTACGTTCAAAAACAAATATAATTACACCATAAATCAATAAAAAACATGGCACTAAATAATTATATAATTCTTGTTGGCCAACGAAAAATAGAATTACAAACAACGTGATAAGGGTTAAGCTGTATCTAATTAAAATCCTTTTCGTTATTGGATTTAAACATTGATATCCTAGCTTTTTTGCCTTTCTGTTTTCTGTAAATAATATAGAGGATGGGAAAAGTAAAAAGGCTATTATTACAATAATAATAACATAGGTTTCTGTAAGAGAAGAGTAATTGTAATTTAAGCCTTCTCCTCGAAGTTTTGCGCCATCAATAATACTTTTAATGATAAAAGCTGCAATTAAAAGATGCGAGCCTAAAAAAATACTAGTTAAACCAGTAAAAGAAAAATTAATGTGTGGGGAATCTTGATTTTTCATAATTTTATAACTTGTGCTAATATACAAAAATGAAACCAGCAGAAAGATATATTTTAGATCAACCAGAACCCTTTAAGTCTATTTTGTTGCACCTTCAAATTTTAATAGAAAGTACGTTTCCAGAGGTAGATTTGCAGTTTAAATGGAAAATTCCTTTTTATTATTTAGATAACAAGCCCTTTTGTTATTTGAATCCATCCAAGAAAAAAGGCTTTGTAGATTTTGCTTTTTGGGTTTCTGCACATCTTACAAAGTATAATGAATTTCTAATATCTGAAAATAGAAAAGTGGTTAAATCTTTAAGATACTACAACATAGAAGATATTAACGAAGAAGTTTTGTTAACCGTTTTACAAGAAGCACATCAATTAAAAGACAAAGGTTTTTATAAGAAAAATTAGCGTTGTTTAATCTTAAAATGAAGCGCATCAATTTTATTAATAAATAACACCAAATCGGTATTTTTTTTAGGGTTTGGAATTTTTACTATCGAAAATTTTCCTTCTTTAATGATAGCTGGTTTTAAAGCGCGGTTCGAACCTTTAAAAACATAAAAAATTAAAAGCGAATCTGTTAAGTTTTTAAATTTTAGTTCAATAACATCTTCACTATTTAATGAAATAATTCCTTCTGTTGGTGCGATTAATTCAGCTTCTAAACCCAGAAAATTATTGCTGTAAATTGGTTGATTGTAAAATGCTTCTTTACTCATTCTTCCAAATCGTAAAACCCAAAGTGCATCTTCTGGATAATGAGATTTTAAAATTTTATCTTTTGGAATGTCATAGAAATAATAATTAAAATCACGTACCCACTTGCCATTATATTCATAACCTGCAGCCCAAGTAGCATCTAAGATGAGCCACTTTTCATCAATTTTTACTGCATTCCAAGCATGATTTGTAGCAGCTGTAACATTACCAATTTCTGCAACAGTATTTCTAACATTACCCTTTATAACTTCAGCCTCTATATCAAGTAAGTCGCAAATTTTCTTAAAAGACTGGGCATATTCTTCACAAACACCAGTTTTGTTTTTAAAGGTTTTATCAACTAAAACGTCTACTAACAGCTGGTATTTCTGTTCCTTTTCCAACTCTGTAGCATAGCTGATTCTATAACTTCTTTTTTGAGGTTTGTAATACTCTTTTAAATTGTACCTAATATTTTTAGCCAACCAAAAAAAAGCAGCTCTTGCTTTATCTTCGTCTGTAGAAAAATCTTTCTGTATTTGAGATGCTAAATTTTCTACATTAGAATATCTAGGATAGTTTAAAACCTTAGCATCAACATCATCATAAGATTGAGCAGAAATAGTTAGCGAACTAAATACCAATAAAAATACAAGTTGTTTCATTCAAATAAATTAACAACTTAAGATATCAAATATTGTGCCTATAAATTATTTATAGTTTTTCTAATAGCCACTAAATTGGTAAGTAAATTTTCTAAATTATTTAAATGCAACATGTTTGCTCCATCAGACTTTGCATTAGAAGGGTCAAAATGAGTTTCTATAAACAAACCATCAACATTATTTACAACACCAGCTCTTGCAATCGTTTCAATCATTTCAGGTCTTCCTCCTGTAACTCCAACTGTTTGATTTGGTTGTTGTAAAGAGTGTGTTACATCTAAAACTGTAGGTGCAAATTCACGCATTTCTGGTATACCTCTAAAATCTACAATCATGTCTTGGTAACCAAACATTGTTCCTCTATCAGTAATCCAAGCTTTTTCATTACCTGCGTCTTTTACTTTTTGAACAGCGTGTTTCATAGCTGCAGGACTCATAAATTGGCCTTTCTTCAAGTTAACAACTTTACCTGTTTTGGCTGCAGCAACCACTAAATCTGTTTGACGAACCAAGAATGCAGGTATTTGTAAAACATCTACATACTCAGCAGCTTTAGCAGCATCAGAAACTTCATGAATGTCGGTTACAGTTGGTACATTAAATGTTTCTGAAACTTTGCGTAAAATTTTTAATGCTTTTTCATCTCCAATTCCAGTAAAACTATCAATTCTGCTTCTGTTTGCCTTTTTAAAACTTCCTTTAAAAACATAAGGAATTTCTAATTTGTCAGTAATTGTAATTACTTTTTCTGCAATTCTTAAAGCCATATCCTCTCCTTCAATAGCACAAGGCCCACAAAGCAAAAAGAAATTATTAGAATTTACGTGTTTTATATTTGGAATTTCAGATAAAATCATGTGTATAAATTTTACGCAAAAGTACAGAAATTATAATTTCTATTCTTGTTAATAATTGATTGGCTAATTTGTTTTGCAATTACTAATGTATAAATCTATTGAAGGTAAAAAATGGCTATATTTATCGAATAAATTATCTTTTAATTATGACAAATACAATAAAAATACTTGCAGTTGGACTCTTATTTAGTTTTACAAGTTGTAAAATAAGCCAAAAAGCGAGTGATGGCAAAGATGGTAGGGATGGAGCATCTGCAGTAAAAAGAACAGATGTGTTAAATGCAAAAACCATAGAATCATCTTTTTTTATAGATTCTACGATGGTAAAGAAACATCTGTACACCTTAGCTTCGGATGAAATGCAAGGAAGAAAATCAGGTACAGAAGGGATAGAAAAAGCTGCAAAATATATAGAAAACGAATTTAAAAGAATAGGTTTAACCACTTTTGATGGATTAGAAACTTACAGACAAACGTTTAATTTTACACCTAGAAGAAGCAAAGAAGAAATTACAAGCGCTAACATTATTGGGGTTTTAGAAGGTAAATCTAAAAAAGAAGAATATGTAATTATTTCTGCACATTATGATCATTTGGGAATGAAGAAAAATGGAGATGGTGATATTATTTACAATGGCGCAAATGATGATGCTTCTGGAGTTACAGGAGTTTTAGCTTTGGCAGAATATTTTAAAAAGATGGGTAATGAAAGAACAATTGTTTTTGCTGCTTTTACAGCAGAAGAAATGGGTTTAGTTGGTTCTACACATTTTGGTAAAGGTATAGATGCTAGTAAGTTTGTGGCAGGTATTAATTTAGAGATGATTGGTAAAACTCCAAGTTTTGGGCCAAATACTGCTTGGTTAACTGGTTTTGAAAGATCTGATTTTGGTAAAATTGTTCAGAATAATTTAGAAGGTTCAGGGTATCAATTATTTCCTGATCCGTATAAAAACTTTAATTTATTTTTTAGGTCAGACAATGCATCTTTGGCAAGGTTAGGTGTGCCTTCTCATACATTTTCTACAACTGCCATAGATGTAGATAAAGATTATCATAAAGTTTCTGATGAAGCTGAAACATTAAACATGACAGTGATTACGCAAACCATTCAGGCTGTTGCAAAAGGTACTGAAAGTATAATTAATGGTAGAGATACACCAACCAGAGTGGTTTTAGAAGAACGAAAGAAATAAGTGAATGAAGAAGTTTTTATACATTTTTATAGTCTTTTTAATTACAGCTTGTTCTGGGTCTAAGGTTATGGTTGATTATGATTCTGAACTTGATTTTGCATCATTCAAATCATTCAATTTTTATGAAGATGTAGGAGCAGGTTTAAACGAGTTAGATGTAAAAAGAGTTACGACTGTCATTCAAACAGCACTGAAAGCAAAAGGCCTAGTGTTCAATGAAAATCCAAGTATTTTAATTAATGTTGATGTTAAGACTTCTGAAACTCAAAATAACAACACAATAGGAGTAGGTATAGGTTCTGGAGGTAGAAATGGTGGATTTGGTATTTCTGGTGGAATACCAATTGGAGGTAAAAAATTAAATGAAACCTTTAAAATAGAATTTGTTAATACGAAAACCAATAATTTAATATGGGAAGGAGTTTTGAATTCAACAGTCAAAGAGAAACGAACTCCAGAAGAAAAGGAATTGCATTATGGTTCTATTATAGATGAAATACTAAAACAATATCCACCAAAATAAATTTTGGATATAAAAAAACCTCTAAATTAATTTAGAGGTTTTTTTATATGCTATGCCTTTGTTTTTAAAACTGATATCTTATACCAATAGCGACATCATTTCCAAAATCATTAAAACGATCTCCGAAACTAAATTCTGGTCTATAATCTAAAGAAAGTAAAATTGGTGTATTTGGAAAGTTGTATTCAATACCAATATCTCCTGCTGCAAAAACAAAAGTCTCAGACTCATCTGTACTTTTACTATCATAATTTGCTAAACCAGCACCCAAACCTGCATACCAATTAAAATTACCATCTAATTGCCAAACCCATTGGTAAATACCCGTGGCTTTAAATCCATCAAAATTACTGTTATCTCTAATACCCAAATCAATTTCTACTCTATTGTTATCGCCCAAAGCTCTTTGATAAGAAATTTCTCCTCCAAAACCATCATCATCCCCTAATCTAATACCCAAAGCATTTTCAGAAATAGACTGTGCATTCATTGATAAAGCTCCTAATATAAAAGCAAATCCTAAAACTAATTTTTTCATAATTTTTACTATTTATTTTAATTAATTACAGAGCAAATCTACTTGTAACTTAAGTAATAGATTAGCTCATTTAGATTATTATTAACTCATTAAAGATATTTAATTTTTTATATTTATTCTAACTCCAGAAGAATGGCTACTAAATTCTGGGGCATACATGCTTTGTATTGTAGAAATTCCGTTACTAAAATTACCAGCATTATTTACTCGAACATCATATTCAAATACATAAACTCCTTTGGGTAACCTGCTAAAGAAAAAGTTTGTTGCAGCATCTTTAGTGCTTTCATAATAGCCTAAACCATCTTGCCATTTGTATTTAGAAATTACATTAACAGGTTCTACACCAGAAGCTCTCATGTCTTTTAAATGAATAAATTCCATATTTCTATCAGAAGAAAGTTCTATTCTTACCGTTATTAAATCACCCACTTTTACTGTGGAATTATTCGTAATTTCTGTTAACTTTTTACCAAAATCTGAATTGGTTTTTAAAAACAATGTCTTAGAAAGTTTAAGAGGTGTTTCTGCACTTGTAATTTGATCTAAATCTTCAAAATATTGCCAATACAAACCTCCCCAAGCAATTCCATTTCCTTTTTTAGAAATTGTAACATTTGCCATATTTTGTTCAATTTCTTCTTTGTTCCAAGAAGTTTTAAAATAGCCTGTACCAGCTTCCACTTTTACATCTGGCATTTCTGTAGGCTGTATTTTTTGATCCCCAATAGTTACATCCACCATTTCTTTAACAGATAACCAATCTGAGCCATTTAATAACAAAGCATATACAGCTTCAGAGGTTGCTTTGGTAGTTTTCCAACTATTGGTTTGTTTATTTTTAAGCAGCCAAATTTTTAAATTATCTATGGTTGCCATATCATTTTCAATTTCAGAAAAAGCTTCAATCAATAAAGCTTGTGTTTCTATAGGCGCTTGATAATAATAGTAGCCAGCTGTATTGCTTTTCCAATACATGCCCATTTCTTCTGATGTAATTGCGTTCTCTTTTAAAGATTTAAGAATTGCATTTGCAGTTCCTTTTTTATCGTTTCGAAACAATGTTAATGCAATTTGACCTTTCGCATAAAGATTATAGTCTAACCAATATTGCTGAGCTTGATTTAAGTAATAATTAAAACTAGTTGCATTCTTTTCGGGCAAAGAGATTTCACTATAAAAACTGCGCATATACAAATATTGTATTGTAAAATAGTTTAAGTGATTTGCCTTTAAATAATTGTTGTAAGCTTCTTTACCTAACTTTTCTGTCTTCGCTTCTTCTTGAATTCTACTAGCATTTTCTACTAGCTTTTTAAATTGCTTAGCTATTTCATTATCTAAATACTGAACAGTTTTAGACATCATATTTGTAGTAGAGGTATCAAATTCAGAGACACCTAATTGTTTTAAATGACCAAAACCAGATGCAATGTATTGAGTGATAAAATTACTTTCATATCTACCTCCATTAAACCAAGGAAAACCACCTGAACTCATTTGCATATCTTTTAATTTTTCTATGCTTTTTTGTTGTTCATTTTTCATTCGGTTTAAATTGAATAAAATTGCAATTCTTTTCTTTTGTTCACTTTCTGATTGTGCACTTCTTAACCAAGGTGTTTCTTGAATTATTAACGATTTTAGTTCTTGATTTTTTTCTAAATTCGATAAAAGTGCATCCGATGTTTTCCACGCATCAAAAACTTCTTGAATTCTTGGGTTTGAATTGGCTACATAACTTGCTATTGTATTTGCATAATACCTAGAAAATGTTTGCTCAGAACATTCATAAGGATACTCCATTAAATAAGGCAAAGCTTGCAAGGCATACCAAGCAGGATTAGAAGTGATTTCTAATGTTAATTTATGGTTTTTAAGTGTTGATGAGGTGTTGTTTTTTAATTTATCTAGTGTAAACGTTTTAGTTTGATTTGTTTTTACATACATAGGTATTGTTTCTGTAACCAACATTCTATTGGTTAATACAGGCAATACATTTTGTTCACCATCAGAAAAATCTCCAGCTTTTGCAACAATTTTATATTGAACTGCAGTAATGTTTTCCGGAATTACCAATTGCCAAGAAACAAAAGTATTACCATCCTTATCTACTGTAAAGTTTTTGTTAGACGCAATATTTTGTAATTCTGAATCTATTTCTTTACCAGAAATAGCATCTGTTAAAATCAATTTGGCAAAACCACTCAATTGATTATTGGTTAAATTGGTAATTTTGGCACTTAAATGAATCGTGTCTTTTTCTCTCAAAAATCGAGGAGCATTAGGTACAACCATTAATTCTTTTTGAGTTACGGTTTGTAATGTTTTTGTTGTCGATTTTAATGATTTGCTATGAGCCAACAATTGTAATTTCCATCTTGTTAAAGCCTCTGGCATTGTAAAAGTAAAAGCAACTTTACCACTTTTATCTGTTAATAACTGTGGATAAAAGAAAGCTGTTTCTTTAAAGTTTTTACGAGCTTGTACCTGAGACAATTCCTTATCTAATTTGGCTTGCCCAGTTTTGGTTGTAATAATTACAACACCATTTGCACCCTTAGCACCATAAAGTGCAGTTGCTTCAGCGTTCTTAAGAACGTTCATGGAAATAATTTCAGCGGGTTCTAAATTAAACTCGGTTACTACTTTTCCATCAACAATGTACAAAGGGTTTTTAGTGCCACTAACAGAGGCATAACCTCTTATTCTCAATTCACTATTTGCTCCTGGTTGACCTGTATCATTTAAAACACTAACTCCTGCAACTTGGCCAACTAACGCTTTTTTCATAGTTGCATTTCTACCAACAGAACCAAGTAATCCAGTTTTTGTTGAAGTGCCATAGCCAACTACTACAACTTCGTCTAATGTATTGGCATCTTCTTCTAGGGTTAGATTAAAAGTACTACTGTCTGTTATTGTTTTTGAAACTATTTTATAACCTAGATATGCAATTTTAAGTTCTTCGCCCTTTTTTACTTTTAAGGTATAGTTACCATCAAAATCAGTTTCAGTGCCATAAGTTGTACCAACTACTCTTATAGAAACTCCAGGTAAAACTCCACTCTCATCAGAAATTGTTCCTTTTATAATAAAATCATAATCATCTCTATCTTCTATGATTTTAGCTTTTGCTTCTGCTCTTAAATTTCTTAAATATTGCTGATTCAAATAGTTGTTTTCAGAAATATTAAAACCAAACCAATTGTAATAAGTTGCACCAATCTTTGGATAGGTATAATGTTGAACAGGTAAGTTTTTTATGGAAAATCTCACATTATCAAAACTGTTAGATGAGCTTCTGCTATAGCTGTAATATTTAGATTTAGATGTTGTAGGGTTAAATTGCCAATTATGTGCTTTAAACTCATCTAAAGAAGCATCGTACATAGAGGCTAAAACTTCTGCAGCAACAGCATCATTTTTATCATTGTTTAGAGAAAAACTCCAAGTTTCTGTTTGACCTGGCTGTAATTTATCTCTAAAAATATTTGTGGTAAAACTGATGTTATTACTTTTTTCAGTAACATTAATTGATAGATTTCCGCTATCAAAATAATTAAAATTCACATAATGCCATTTTATAGCAAAACCACGATTATCGTTTTTATCAACAGGAATTTTAATAGTTTTAGTTTCATTATTTAAAGCAATTAACTGTGTGCTTATAATTTTGTGATTTTTTTCTACTTGAAGTACAACCGTTATATTTTTAGAGGCAGAGCCTACTGTAAGCAAAACATCATCACCAGTTGCATATGAAATTTTATCTGTATTTATTGTAAATAATTTCTGGTCTGCAACTTTTTTATCATTTTTAGAGAAAACTGTAACTCTTTGTTGATCTTTAACTTCTTGGCCAAATTTATCTTTACTTTCTAATACAACTACGTATTTTCCAGAGAGCCATTTACTAGTCTTTTCTAGCTGAATTTCCTTAGATTTTTCGGTGTCAAATTTAGTGGAGAATACAAGTTTACCTTTAGTCCAGTTCTTTTCATCATTCTCATTATTGGAATAAGGATCATGAGGAAATAAACTTCTAAATTCCCTTTCAGAAATTTGTTGATAATCAGGTGCAGCCCATGTTCTTGGCCTCAAAGCAGTTTTAGGTGCATTTAATTTATATATTTTAAGAGTTCCTTTAGCAGCAACAAATTCATCGTTTAGATTTTTAGTATTAATGGTAAGGCTTGCAGGGTTATTTTTATCAATTCTATTAGGTGCATTGATTTTAGCTACCAAACTATGATACCCAACTTTTACAATTTGAGTTACGCTTCTGGTCTCTCCATTTACATCTGTTACATCTGCAGTAATTTCATAACTAAAAATAGGCAAACTTTCCTTATCTGTTTTAGAATCTGGAATTGCTTTAAAGACAATGGTAAACTCACCATTTTCATTTGTAGTTGTTTCTCCATTCGTAATTTCTTGAGATTCAGAGCTTGGCTTTGGTCTGTACCAATAATACCAACTTGGGTATTGTACCATCCTTTTTACACGATAAACTACAGTTGCATCTGTAATACTAGCACCCGAAAAAGCTTTAGACAAGCCAGTAACTGAAATTGAATCATTTACTTTAAAGGTTTCTTTAACAGGGTTAAAATTTGTTTCGAACTTTGGTCTTTTGTATTCTTCTACTGCTATTTTTTTAAAGGTGGGATATTCAAAGTAAAAATCTGCATTATCATAAAATTTACTATCATACTCATAACTTTCATCTATTTCTATGCTATACTCACCAGTTAAACCATTGTCAGGTAAGGTAAATTCGCCAGCAACAGAACCATATTCATTTAATTTTACATCCAATTGTTTTATCAATTGTCCATTTACATCGTTTAAAGAAATTTCTACATATTCATTGGTTAATAGCTCAGATTTTTCACCAATCTTTTTAATTAGAATCGCTTTAAGATATACTTTTTGGCCTGGTCTATAAATGCTTCTATCTGTAAAAATAAAAGGCTTAATACGTATTTCATCGTCTTCAGAAGAATTGAATTTTCGTGATTTCTCGTAAATGGTATTCGATGCTAATAAAAGCGTATCGTTTATAGTGGTAACTTTTATGTCTACATTGCTGTAGTAGTTACGACTGTTGTAAGAGGCAAAACCTTTTCTGTCTGTTTTTAATGTTTTCATTATAGAAGCACCTCTATACCTGTATTTATTGGTTAATCTAATTTCAGCTTTTTTTATTGGTTCTCCAGAAACACGATCTACAACTTGAAAGTTATTTGTACCATTAAAAGAATTCTTTACCAAAGTTAAATTCGTAGCCTGTATGGTTGCTGTTCCATAAATGCTTTTAATGCTTGGTTTTTGTTCTTCTGATGCTATAATTAAATACATTCCGTTTTTAAATTCAGGAACAATTATTTCTGTACTATGCTGTATATAATCTTTTTCATCTCTTAAGGCTTGTTGCCAAGAAGTTACTTCATTTAATACATTAATTAATTTTAGTCTAGCTTCTAAATTATGTGTCTTGTTAAAAACTCTTAATTGATTATTATTTATTCGATACGCTTTAAAATAAAGTTTGGATATATTTTTATAGGTTACTAATAATCGTGATTTTTGATTTATAGGGATAAACTCTTCAGTAGTTATAGCAAGTGTTTTGGCTGTAATGTTCTTTTGAAGTATCTTGCATTTTTGTGCTCCTAGACTTTCTGGAAACTTTTTAAGAACTTCATTACAAATGGCTAAAGCTTCTTTCTTATTGGCTTGATTATTTAAAATTTCTGCCATTTTAAAAGCATACAATCCAGATGATGGTGTGTTTTTTAATGTTTGCTTAGCTATTTTTAAAGTTTGATATAAGTGCTTTTCTTTATCATTAAAAGTAGCATTAGCATTTACAAATTCTAGCCTTTTAATATCAATAAAAGCTAAGGCATCATAATTTTCTGCTGTTGCATGAAAATCAATAATTTTTTGATAAATTTTCAATGCATTTAATTGTAAAGAAAGTGAGTCTTTGGCATTGATATTTAGCTTCTTATATTTGGTATAATCAGCAATGTATTTGGCGTCATCAATTACAAATTGATAACTTGGTTTTGTAATTGCACTTTCATTGGTTTTGTAAAAGTTTAAAGCATTGTTTGCTAAAAAATCAAATAGGGTAGGAGTATATGTTCTAGCCTCTTTATCTAACAATAAAATATCTTGAAATAAGGTAATATCAATACCATGTAAAATTTCACTTTCTAGTAATGACTTGTTAAAATAAGCATGAACTTCTTTAAATAAGGTATTTAAATCCCAAGTTCTAAAATCGTTGCTATTAACTTTACTATTTGTTTCTGTTCTATTGTAAAATTTAAATCTATTCTGATTAAAATATTGCCAGTACAAGTTGGCTAGCACATTTTGTAAAATATTTTTTGTAGGATAATTGGATGCTTTAATTTCCAGTTTTAACTGGTTAATAACCTTTAATTGAGCATCTTCTTCTAAAATTAAAGCAAACTTGCTTTTATAGAATAAAGACTTAATAATTTGTGGAGATTCTTGTTCACTTTTAGCTTTTGCATAAATGCTATCTACTACTTTTAAGGCAGATTTTGGTAAGCCGTCAATCTCAAAAACTTCTACTTTTTTCCATTGATTTTTATAGTTGTTTTGAGCGTTGGTTGCTGCACAAATTAAAATTATTAGTACAATACTTATTCTTTTTATCATCGTTAATCAATTTAATTTTTAATGATATGTATATCAGGCATTAAATAACTACAAGTTTTTTTATTAAGATTTATTACAACATAAATCTAATATTTAAAGTCAGTTTCGTTCTAAAGGTAATTAATATTGCAGAAAGCTTTTGTATTTTTACTCTTTATAATTTTTGATATGAACATACATTTTATTGCTATTGGAGGTAGTGCAATGCACAACCTAGCCATTGCTTTACACCAAAAAGGATACCAAGTTTCAGGAAGTGATGATACAATTCATGATCCTTCTAAATCTAGATTAGAAAAATATGGATTATTACCTCAAGAATTTGGCTGGTTTCCTGAGAAAATTAGTCAAGATTTAGATGTGATTATTTTAGGAATGCATGCTAAAATTGATAACCCAGAATTGGTAAAAGCACAAGAAATGGGTTTAAAAATATATTCATATCCTGAGTTTTTATACGAGCAATCTAAAGATAAAACTAGGGTTGTAATTGGTGGTTCTCATGGTAAAACTACCATAACTTCAATGATTTTACATGTTTTAAATTATCATGATAGAGAAGTAGATTACATGGTTGGTGCGCAACTAGATGGTTTTGAAACTATGGTGCATTTAACAGAAGAGAATGATTTTATTGTTTTGGAGGGCGATGAATATTTGAGTTCACCTATAGATATGCGCCCTAAATTCCATTTGTACAAACCAAACATTGCCTTGTTAAGTGGTATTGCTTGGGATCATATAAATGTTTTTCCAACCTTTGAAAACTATAAAGAGCAGTTCAAAATTTTTACAGACTCTATGATTAATGGGGGAAGTATGGTATACAATTCTGAGGATGAAAATGTAGCTGAAATTGTAGAATCATCAGAAAATCATATCAAAAAATATCCTTACGAAACGCCTAGTCATTTTATTGATAATGGCATTACCTATTTAGAAACAGAAGAAGGTGATTTACCATTAGAAATTTTCGGAAAACACAATCTGCAAAATTTAGCAGGGGCAAAATGGATTTGTCAACATATGGGTATTGATGAAGACGATTTCTATGAGGCAATTGCAAGTTTTAGTGGCGCTAGTAAACGTTTAGAAAAAATTGCAGAGAATTCAGAAACAGTACTATTTAAGGATTTTGCACACAGCCCAAGTAAAGTAGCTGCCACCACAAAAGCCGTTAAAGAACAATACAAGGAGAGAACGCTTATTGCTTGTTTAGAACTGCATACCTACTCTAGTTTAAATGCAGAATTTCTATCTGAATATAAAGGTGCATTAGATGCAGCAGACAAAGCTGTGGTATTTTATTCACCACATGCAGTTGAGATTAAGCAATTAGAAGAGGTGTCTAAAGAGCAAATAGCAAACGCATTTCAAAGAGATGACCTAGTAATTTATACCAACCCAAAAGAATTTAAAGACTTTTTATTTTCTGAGAATTTAGAAAAATCAGCTGTAGTTTTAATGAGTTCTGGTAATTATGGAGGCTTAGATTTTGAAGAGGTAAAGCAATTGGTTTAGTTTTTTTTGAAACCAAGTTGAACTAATTTTTCTTGTTGCCAATTTTTATCAGTAACTCTTTTAGAGAGCCATTTTCTGTACTCTTTATCAAAGACTGATTTGTAAAGGATGTTAGCACGCGACTTTATAAATAATTTTCGTTCTGCAGCTTTAAAGTTTTTAGCTCTTAAAGAACTGTTATTCAATTGCGCTTCAAAAATTGACAAATACTCTTCTATTTCTAAAGTTGATTTGTATGCCAGACACTCAGGTTTATTCAAAGTGCTATAGCAACTTGCAAGAAAGCAATTTAAAGGGTTTTTTAAGGTTTTAAAATGATCAAAAGCAGATAATGCCTTGGTTTTTTGTGATAATAAAAAAACATCATAAGCATTTCTTAATGCTAAGTCTTTATAATAAAAACCAGCATCGTTAATCTGTTTGGCAATTATAGATAGTGCAAGTTGATTATTATAGCTCATCACTTGAAATCCATTTATTTCTTGGACATCTTTTGCGATAAGCTCATAATTAAATTCATCTGCATATTTTTCAATTAATAATTCCTTATGAATTTCTACAGCAGCAATTGCTCCTTCTTTCTGTAATCTAGGATGATGTTTGAATTGAGGGAAATGATATTCAGTTTGATGAACCTTTGTATATCCATTTGCCTCTAAAATTGAGATAACTTTAGGATAATCTTCTTTTGAAAAAATAAAATCGATATCACCCACCATTCGTTCTGCAATATCTTCATACAATCCTTCTAATAAATTACCTGTACCTTTAAGAAAAACAGGTTGTATTTGGTTTGCTATCAATAGGTTATTTAGCTCTCTAGCTTGGTCTATAATTCCCTGATTTCTTTCTCTATTTAAGTTTGTAATATGTTGCATGTAGGCAACTAAATCTTCAGGTAAATAGGCTAAAAAATTTGCTTTTTTAAGATTACAAAATAATGCAGGAAACACATAATGAGCGGTACTAAGTTTTACAATATCATCCCAATTTACGGCATTGGTTTTTAACTGATTTTCTATTCTTTTCTTATTTTTGGATATCGTGTTTATGGTTAAACATTCAGCAATAAAAAAAAGTGTTTTTCTATAATTCATTCTCAAAAAGTTGTTTTACAGCTTTAATCATCTCATCATTGTTTGAGTAGGTTAACTGATAGCAGTTTAATCCTTCAAACCAATTCAAGAACTTTTCAGCATTCTCTTTTTTGGGAGATAACCAAGAATCTGGTACTAATTGTTGAAATGCATCCAGTTTAGAAATTTTATCGAATTCTAACTCACTCGATTTTTCATATTTAATAAAGACTAAATCATTGCAAGGCAGATGACTTTTGTAATTGTTATTATTAGGTTTTAAATAGCGTACAATTTTATGCAGACGTTCATACTCATATTCCTTTGCATCAGCCAATTCAGCATAAAAGGGTAGCAAGGTATTTAGACTATTTTTTTTGATAGAAATGGCTGCAGGAAAACTAAACACTTGCAACTCATTTGCAGCTACAGGTACAAAATCATCAGCCAAACAGGTAAAGCCATTTGCTTGAAGTAAGGCTAAAGAAGTACTTTTTCCATTACCAGAATCACCTAAAAATAATATAGATTTTTCTCCATTACCAATGGCAGATGCATGGAAAACTCCTAACCATTCTTCCTCTTCTTTCTGATGAATTTTTTGAATCAGCTCCATAGAAAATTTTCCTTGAAAAAAATGAATTTCTTTACTTCCCCAAGCACCAATAAATTCGTTGTCTAGATATAGAAAAATATAGTTGGTGTCTATAAAAATTTCATAGAAGTAGTTTACTTTTTTAGTTTCTGCTATTTCTAAATGTGCAAATTTTGGATGAATGTAAGACAACTCCAAATCATTTAAATAAGCCACATGAATTATAATATCATTTATTTGGTAATATTTAATGTACTTATATTTCTTAGGTTTTTTAATATCTCTATAATCGTTAATTAATTCAGGGCTTAGTTTCGTTAACGATTTGTTTATTTGATTCTCCAAATCAATAATAAAATCGATACTTTTTTCTAATGGGACACTCAATTTTTTAGCAACAGCTTCTGCAATCACCTTAATCGGAATTCCTTTATGAATTCGTTTTAAAATGTCTGCGGTTGTATTTTCAAAAATGACATACTCATTGCTGTTTTTAAACCAAGTAATGGTTTTGTTTTCAATAACTTTATAAAGTAATTCGTTTTTTTTCATTGTTCTAAATGTAGAAAATAATATTGAGTATAACTAAAAAACGCCTCAATGATTGAGGCGTTTTGGGATGTATTTTAAAGTAAAGTTAAAAACCAAATCCTGGAGCTTCAGGGCTTTGAGCTTGAGCTTTTTTAGGGTTTAATATCATATAAGTACCTAACGCAGTTAATGCTGCATATTTACCATAGTTACCTATTTTTTTTATCGCTTCTTTACGAGTGATATCTTTTTGTTTGTTGTTTTTGTTTTCCATCTTCTTTATCTTTTTAAACTCGTATTATTCTAAAGTGATTTTTTTATTCAATTTTCCTGATTCAGTTTCTAACTGAACAATATAAATTCCGCTAGCTAAATTTGGTAGAACAATTTTATTATTTCCACTGCTCGCAAATGAATTATTCAATACTTCTTTACCTAATAGATTAAATAATTTAAAGGTTGATTTACCTTGTGGTAAACCTGCTATCATTAAGTTAGAATTTGTAGTTTGGTAAATACGAATTGAATTCAGATCTACTTCTTTTAAATTAAGTGCACTAGATTTAGTGTGGAGGTAAAAACGACCTATTCCATCTAATTTTTCGGTTAGCGTTATTTTGTATTCAGAGTTTTCTTCATCTAATTGGGTAAATGTATTTGCAGTTCTATCTTCTAAGTACACATTTAGGCCTTCAGGTAAATTCGTAACTTCAGTAGAAAAAGCAATTTCTTTGTTTGCATCTGCTATTACTCCAATTGGTATTACCATATTTTCGTAATTTGAGTTTGGTAGTGATTGTATCCCTAATTCCTGTTCATTAACATTACTATTAGTCACATGTTTCGTATAAACTTGAAAATCATTTGTAATACCTCCAAAAATTGAACTATCGTAACCATTATCAAAATTGGTTGTAGTACCATTTAAATAATAAATTTCCGATTTTCTTATTTTTGACTCATCTGAAAGAAATAATTTAATTTCTGTTCTACTGTTTTTTTGAAATGATTCTCCTGAGCCATGTGATTGCATAGCCTCTGTAATATTAAAAGTTGTACTAGCACCATCTGCATTAACAAAGAAACCTTGTCCAGGTGCTATAAATGCATTCGCACCTATAGTTGCCGAATTTCTCTGATCGTAAGTGCTCGTTTCTTCATTCCAAATCCAAATTGTAGATTCTGTTAATAAATCATTTCCACCAGAATCGTTAGCACTTAATAAGGAAGAAATAGAAATAAATGAAGGGTAAGGATTACCCATTAAGTTAAAAGCGTTTCCACTACCACCACTATTATCTGATAGGTTTATTGATGTGAAATCACTAACATTCATTGATCCAGAAAAAGTAATATTACCAGCTGATGCTAATTTTGTAGAGTAACCTTTTCCGTCAACTAAAGCAGTTGTTGCTGTATTAGCAAAGTAATCCCATCTATCATTGCTACTAGCTTGAGAATTATCATAAGGAGCAAAACCAATGTTAGGCGCTGTTCCGCTTGCAAAGTCATTGTTCGCTCTCATATCCGTCATAATTTCCCCTCCAACAGGACTTGAAACTAAGTACCAATTTGTAGTTCCTAAATTTCTTTGGTAATAAATTGTACCTGAATAAGTACTTTGAGCTATTAAAGAAGCTCCTGATCCAATAAAAGTAGCGTTAACAGTAACTGTAGAACTAGCTGTTGGATAATTTGTTAAGCCACTTGGGATGTATATATTATCTGATGCAGCTGACGGATTATCACTATCAAGCCAGTTAGTAGCTGTACTCCAAACATTATTGGTTGTTCCAGACCATGTATTATAAAAACCAGTATTATCTGTATTGTCTCTTCCTGGAGAAAATAAAACCCCTCCATTTCCAGTTACATTATCATGTGTAACAAAACCACCAGTTAAATCTGGATTTCTTGCTAATGAAATATTATTACCTCCTTCACTGCCATAGGTATAAGAAGTTACAATTGTTCCACCAGCATCTTTTATAATTATTGTGTCTCCTCCATTATTTAGACTTACAGAACCCTCAGATGATACCTGTGTTAATGAAGGTATATTTGTTGGTGTACCACCACCAAACACAACAATAGTTCCAGCTGTAGGCAATATAGTTCCTTTTGGGAATGTATGTGTTAATACACTACTGTCTTCAATGGTATATCCACCTATATTCAGCTCACCTCCTGAAGCATTGTAGATTTCAATAAACTCATCATCAAATGAATCCACAGAGCCATCTCCATTTGCATCTCCATTTGTAGAATCTGGGTCTGCCATAAATTCATTAATAACCAAATTTGGTAATTCATTATCGGTAATTGTAACAGTATGTGTACTTATTCCTAAATCTGCTGTACCAGAAGTCACAGTAAAATTTATTACTATTGTCTCATCGTCAGAATCAGTATCATCTTTTATCGTTAATGGAAGTACTAAAGTTTCATTGGCATCAAATGTTAGTGGTGTAACATCCAAAGTGTAATCTCCAGCTTCTGCTGTACTACTCCCATTTATAGTTGCAGTAATTGTAACATCAGTATTATAATTTGAAAGTGTAATTGGAACTCCAGAAGTTACAACATCACTATCAGTTTCATTTTCAGCACTTGTAGCTGTATCAAACGTAACACTTGGATCAGAGCTGGGAGCAGCACCTTGTACAGTAATATCATCCATTCTTAGTAATCCAGCTCTAGAACTTGTGAATTCAAAAAACAAACCAAAACTACCATCATGTGTATAGTCTGAATTTACTGCAGAACCAGAAGAGACAAGTGAGTCAAAACCACCATCCGAATCTATAGATAATTCCCAGGTACCAGTTGAACTCCTTGTTACTTTTATGCCTACTGTATCACCTGAGCCCCAATCTAAACTAGATGTAACAATAGCACCATCTGCAGCACCATTTGTTACTTTCCACAAAGTTAAAATATCAGATGTACCTGTTAGATTAACACCTACTGCGTAACCATCTACAGTTGAAGAACTTAAATCTGTTTCATTTGCAGTTAAATAAACCCAAAACTTATTGCTACCTGATGGGTCCCAAGCACCATTTGCTAGATTAAATTGCCAACTAGTATCTTCGTTTGTTAAGTCTAATGCGGATATATCGTGATAAATATAACTTTCACCAGATACGCTTGATAAATTATGTTTTAGTGACCTTGTTCCAGTAATTGGTGATGAAGTTGAATTTGTCCAATCGCCTGAAGTACCTTCAGTCCAACCCGTTAAATTTCCATCTTCAAAATCATCACTAATTGTTTGTGAATATGAAAAAAAAGAAGAAAATAATGTTATAGCTAAAATTTTTAAAAAGTTTTTGTGTTTCATAGTTATAATTTTTAGGCTTTGAAACTACAACAAATACTAAGTAATTGATAATCCATTTTGGGCAGATTTAAAGAATTAATCATTTCTTAAAATCTGAAATAAAACGTAAAGTTTTGTTAATGATAAGTTTAAGTTGAGGTGTTTTACTTTATGCCAAATAATGTTTTTAAAACTGCATGACGCTTTAAAAATTTGTATAATAACAAACAAACAAGAATAGTGGTGATTAAAATGATAAGAAATTCAATGAGACTTCCTAAATTTAATTGAACTATGTAATAACCGACTGCTACTATAATGCTTTGGTGTAGCACATATATGGGTAAGATGCTGTTATTGGCTTCAGGTAAAATGAAGCTTTTAAAATTCATTTTTTCTGAAAATAAGGCCACAAAATACATGATCCAAGAAAACGCAATTAAAGCACTTAAAGTAGAAATTAACACATGATACCAGTCAAATTTAGGATTCAAATATGCACTTACCAAGTTTTCATTGCTTGAACCTATTATTAATGACAAAGAGCACAGAACACCTACTATTAAAAGTTTATTTTTATTTCTTTTAATAATAACCATCCAATAATCAATATCATTTATTAAAACAAATCCATATAAAAATGACCATAAATAGGTGAAGAAATCAGCCCAATCTGTGTAAGCTGGAAAAATGGGTTTTAATATGAGTCTACATGTAAAAATGGGTAAGGCCAATACAAAAATACCATAGGGTTTATTCATGACATTTTTTATCCAATCAAATTTAATTTCCTTGTTTTTGATTTTTGTAAAAATAGGATACAACACAAAAGTCATTACTAGTAAATATGGCAAATACCAAAGATGAATACCAATTTCTTTGAACCATAGCAAAAAGCTAAATGAAAAATCATGGTCTAAAATTCGTGAAGGATAGCCTTCTAAAAAATAAAAATAATTCTGAAATGCTTCTTTATCTTGAAGTGCCTGAAAAAATCGTTGAGAAGGTGTAATGAATAATGAAGCAAAAGTAAACGGAATGATTAATCTTTTAAATCGGTTTTTAAAAAACTGTTTTTTGGTTGTTTTCATAGCAAACCAAGTGCCTAATCCAGAAACCAAAAAAATAAGATGTAGCCTCCATCCATGCGTAAAAACGGTTAATATATCAGCAATAATGGAGGTATTGTTACTTTTTATAAGCCAATGGAAGTTATTAAAAGGTTGCCAAGAATGGAAAAAAATAAGTAACCAAAAAGCAAGTACTCTCAACCAATCAAAATAATATAGTCTTTCGTTTTTACGCATTTAAACCCTTTCGTTTTTTTATTTGAATTTATCTGTTAAGGTAAGAGAAGAGTAATTGTTTACTATAGGCTATAAAATTTACGATGAGTAATATACTTAATTTTACTTTGTAATTATTTTTATTTATTCAGGCTGTTTAACATTTTTTTTGCTCGGTTTGAAACCGATTTTCTTTCATCGTTTGTAAGTTGTTCTAAATGAGGTTTTAACCAGTTTTTTAAATTGGTATCGTGTTTAGACCATTTTGTAAGGGTATCCATAGTTTGATTCAGTACAATCCAATCTTGGTGAGTTGCAAGATTATTTTTCATAATCTCCTTTGCTTTGTCGATTTGAATAGCACTCATATCCTTTTCTAACATTCCAAAAAGTTGTGATAATGTCCATTGGATAGAGGCTTGATTGATGTTTTTAATTTTCGTTAAAAAATCATCTATATAAGGAATTAAAAGGCTTTTGTTTGCTTTGCATAAGCGTTTCATTGCGTTTGAAGTTCGCAGTCTTACTACTTCATCATCACTAAAATAACAATTAAATAATTCATGAAAATAATGAGTATTAACTAAGACTTCATTCACTATTTCAATAGTATTTCCTAAAGAATTTGGATGGCCACCTTTCAGTCTTTCTTCAAAATTATTCACTTTTAGATGTATTGATTGATTATTTTACTCTGAGAACTAAAGTAAAAAATACAAACTGTATTATCAAACAAATGAATTACGTCTGTTTTAATTACTTTAGAAAAGTAGTTTTTCTTGAATTACATGATTTTAGTTGCCAAGTACTTTTGTACTTCATAAACGTCTATGCTCTTATTGAACTTTTTACTTATTGAGGGCATGTCTTCACTTGAAATCCAAATTTTTAGTTCAGCATCCAAATCAAATGTGCCAGAAGTTTCTAAAGAAAACCTTGAAATACTTTTATAAGGCAACGTTTTATATTCTATTTTACTTCCTGTAATTCCTTGAATTTCAATTAGAATTAGACGTTTATCTGTAAACATAAAAGTATCTCTTAAGAGTTTGAATCCTAACTCAATACTTTCATTTTGAACTAGTAATCTACCGTATTTTTCAGTTAGTTTCTCAGAAGATACTTCACTTGCGTTCCCTAAAATTTTATTGAATAATCCCATAGTATTTTAAATTTTTATTTGCAATTTACTCCTTTTTAATCGCTTTGTATTTCGCTAATTTGCAATACTACACTTCTTTATTGTATTAAGGCATTATAAATGAAACTGCAGCAGCTGAATTTAAATTTAAATTCGGAAAAATCTGTCTTCCTAAGTCAGGATCATCATATTGATTTCCCCAAAATGATTCTCCATAACTTTTCACATAAACCATAGTTCCACTGGCAAAACCTAAAGCATCTAATGAGGCCTGACTTAAATTTAGATTGTGAGGAGTATTGTTTATAGGGTAAGTTTCAAGTACAGAATCGTAATTTGTACTACTAACGTTTGCGTCTGTAGAAAAGAAAAATCGAATATATCTTGTATCTGCTTGATTTGCAACAGGGTTTGTAGTTGTAGTAATGATTACAGGAAAACTACTGCTTGAATTAATACTTAAGTTTGTTACTGAGGTTGTTGATTTCTGGCCTAATGATGGTGCATCTGGTATAAAAGTATTTCCATTATTATGATCAACATCAAACCTTTTAAATGTACCATAACCCGATTTTTCATAAGTCAAAGTATATGTGCCAAAAGGTACGTCTGTCAATGTGAATTTTCCATCTGTATCAGTAGTCGTTGAAATAGAGGTTCCTTCTACTTTAATAGTCATCCCATTATTATCAATTTGTGTTACTGACTCATCATACAAATTTACTGAACCACTAATGTTTGCAGAGGTAATAGGATTTGTCATTGAATCATCACTTCCACCACACGAAGTAAAACCAATTAGAATTGCTAAGGTGAGAACCAAATTATTTACTTTCATAATTTCCAAATTTTAAAATGATTGGTTTGTTATTCTCTAGCTAATTTAGTGAATAGAGTTTACCCTTAAAAATTTACTAGCATATGTTATAACTTCCATGTATTAAAAAAGGCTTATGTTTAATTTAATCTTTAGGATTCTTACCTGTTTTTTATCAATTTCTAAGGTGTAAGTTTATCACTGCTGCTATACTTTTTTATCATAACACTCCTGTTTTCTGAAAAATATACTAGTATAAATTAGAAAAAATACTAGTATATTTTTAAAAATATTGTACAATAAATTTGTAAAACTTTATGAGCTTTTAATAAAAAGTTAGTGAGCTAATGATCACTTTAAGGTGAACAATTACTAAAAACTAACGCACTATATTTTTAAACTAGGAAACTTTTAAAGGAATGGTTATTTAGATTAGTTTTTTCTCCAAAAGAAAGGTGTAAATAATATTAATACCGTAAACAATTCTAATCTACCAATTAACATTAAGAAAGAACAAAACCATTTTGCAGGCGCAGTTAAATGGGCAAAGTTATCTACTGGGCTTACAGAGCCAATTGCAGGACCAATATTACCTAAAGAAGAGGCTGCAGCACCCAAAGCAGACAAAAAGTCTAAACCTAAAAGCGTTAAGGTTACAGAGGCCATAATAAATATAAGCATGTAAATTATAAAGAAAGAAATGATATTAAATACAATGGTTTGATTCACAGATTTACCATCATATCTTACAGGTATAATTGCATTAGGATGTAGCGCTTTTTTAAATTCTAAAAAGCTATTCTTTAACATTACAATGTGCCTAACAACTTTTACACCACCACTCGTAGAACCAGCAGAACCACCAGTAAAGAATAATGCGAAGAAAATTCCGGTTGCAAAGAAATTCCACATAGTAAAATCAGCAGAAACAAAACCTGTGGTTGTAACTACAGAGGTTACCATAAATAAAGAATGTCTTATGGCACTTTCGGTTTTACCTAATACCTCAGGATGTGCAAGTGTAGTAACCATTGTTTCATCTTTAAAAAAGATGATGATTACAGAAATTATCATAGAAATACCTAAAATTCCGAAGAAATAGTATCTAAATTCTTCACTTTCATATACTTTTTTAACCTTACCTTTTAATGCAAAATAGGTCAGTACAAAGTTAGTACCAGCAATGAACATAAAGAATATAATAATATATTGTATAATAGGTGATCCATTATAAAAGGCAATACTATCGGTTTTTGTTGAGAAACCTCCTGTACTTACTGTGGCCATTGCATGATTAATAGCATCAAACCATGTCATACCTGCCGCTTTTAATAAAAAGAATTCAGCAAAGGTTAATACCACATAAATAAGGTACAAACGTTTTGCAGTATCTGTAATTCTAGGATGCAGTTTGTCTGCAGATGGCCCAGGAGCTTCTGCCATAAACAATTGCATACCTCCAATTCCTAAGAGTGGTAAAATGGCAATGGTTAATACAATAATACCCATACCTCCAATCCAATGTGTGGCACTTCTCCAAAAGAGAATACCTTTAGGCATAGCTTCTATATTTGTTAAAATGGAAGAGCCTGTTGTAGAATAACCAGATATTGTTTCGAAAAATGCATCTGAAACAGTAGGTATTGCACCAGATAATAAATAGGGTAGCATTCCTGTAATAGAAAGTATCAACCAACCAAACGTTACAATTAAGTATCCTTCTTTTTTCTGAATATTTTTATGTGTGGGTTTATTGAAAAAGAAAAGTAATAAGCCAATAAAAACAGTTATAATACCAGCATTTAAAATTCCCCAAGCTTCTTTTTCTTCAGAAAAGAAACTAAAAGGAAATGCGATAAACATAAAGCAACCATTAAGAATAGCAGTGATTCCTAAAAAACGATATATAATCTTAAGGTTCAAGTTGTTCATTTTAATTAAAAAAACGCTCTACTGTACCAATAGCTTCTGGTAAACAAAATACAATTACTTTATCTCCACTCTGAATTTGCATATCTCCAAAAGACATTAAAGCATTACCATCTCTTATAACACCTCCAAAAACGGCTTCTCTAGGAAAGCGTAAATCTCTAATTGGGTGTTTGGTTACTTTTGCATTTGGTCTTACTTCAAATTCAAATACTTCTGCATCTATATTGTGCAAATTGGCCAACTCTAAAATTTCACCTTTTCTAATATGCTTAAAAATATTACTTGCAGCAATTAGCTTTTTATTAATTAAGGATTGTATACCAATAGTTTGTGAAATATCAATATAATCCATATTTTCAACTAAGGCTATGGTTTTCTTAACCCCTTTAGATTTTGCTACCAAGCAAGACATGATGTTAGTTTCAGAATTACCTGTAACCGCAATAAAAGCATCAGTTTCTCTAATATTTTCTTCTTCTAATAATTCTAAATCACGTCCATCACCATTAATCACTAAAGTATCACATAAGGTTTCTGCAAGCATTTCTGCTTTCTCCCTGTTTTTCTCAATCAACTTTACTTTAAAATTATCTTCGCAAAGGCTTCTGGCAGTTTTTTCTCCAATACTACTTCCACCTAAAATAAGTACATTTTTAATATCAAATTGCTTCTTACCAATAATAGGGTAAAGGTCTTCCATACTGTAATTTGGTACAGAAAAATACACTTGATCATCTATTCTATACGTGGTATCCCCTCTAGGAATAATGGTTTGAGCAACGTTTTCACGTTTAATAGCAATTGTAATAAAATCTACATTCGAAAACTTCTGTTTGGCCTCTTTTACGGTTAAATCTACCAAAGGCGATTTGTAAGAAAGCTCAGTACCCATAACATTAAACAATCCACTTTCAAAAGCAACAGTATCGTTAAATGAAGATTGATTTAACAATAATTTTATTTCATTCGCTGCCAATTCTTGAGGCGATATCATAAAATCTAAACCAAACTTAGAAAAGTCAACCTCACAATCATTTAAAAATTCAGGATTGTCAATTCTTGCGATGGTTTTTTTAGCGCCTAAAGATTTACCAATTACCGAAATTGTAAAATTTGTGTTTTGGCTATCTGTTACAGCAATAAGAAGGTCTGCAGAATCGATACCAATTTCCTTTAATAATTTTATAGAAGTGGCATCACCTTTTTGTGTTATTACATCTAAATGATTATTAATATAGTTTAATTTTTCACCATCAAAGTCGATGATGTAAGTATCTTGAGATTCGTAAGAAAGTAATTTTGCTAAATGAAAACCTACATCTCCAGCACCTGCTATTATAATCTTCATATAAAAAAAATAGAAATCTGGCACAAAGATACAAAAGTCTATAAAGACTTCTTTTAAAAAGAATTTTCTTTTTTAAACCGCAATTTTGGTATTTTTAGAAAAAATTGATTGATGGAAAAGTTAACCATAAAAACCTGGGCTATTGATGATAGACCTCGAGAAAAGTTACTGGCTAAAGGAAAAAGTGCATTGTCTGATGCAGAATTAATCGCCATTTTAATTGGTTCTGGAAATAGGCAAGAAAGTGCAGTAGCATTATCTCAACGAATTTTAAAATCGGTAGAAGGTAATATAAATCAGCTAGCAAAGCTTACTGTAGAAAAGCTTTCTACCTTTAAAGGTATAGGAGAAGCAAAAGCAATTGCAATAATTACTGCTTTAGAATTAGGCAAAAGAAGGCAATTAGAAACAGCTTTAGAAAAACCAAAAATTACAAGTAGTAAAGCTGTGTTTAATTTGATGCAACCTATAATTGGAGATTTAGAGCACGAAGAGTTTTGGGTGCTTTTTCTAAATAATTCAAACAAAGTATTGGCCAAAACCCAAATTAGTAAAGGTGGCCTAACTGCAACTGTTGTAGATATAAGGCTACTTTTTAAACGAGCTATAGAGTTGGCTTCAGTAGGCATGATTGTGTGTCATAATCATCCTTCAGGAAAATTAGAACCTAGCCAAGCAGATAAACAGCTCACAGAAAAAATTAAAAGAGCAGGAACAACTTTAGATATAAAACTGTTAGATCATCTAATAATTACTGAAAAATGGTATTTTAGCTTTGCAGATGAAGGCATCTTATAAAATGTTTTTGCTAAATTTTAACCATTTACATGATATTAATTTACTCACACAAAGTTACACCAAGAGTTCGCTATATTTTTAAGCATATAGTTACAAGAACCCTTTTGATACCTGTGAGTTTTACTAGTAAGGTAGAAGAGTTTGTAGCACACAATGGACCTAAAATTAGCTATACAAAAACACCTTTAGGTAATGAGTTTTTTATAAAAAGTAATGATTTGCTTTTTGAGCAAGGCGTAAATGATTTAGAAATTATAATTAATAAATGGGATTCAGTTCCTTGCTTTTTTGCCACCAATGTAAAGTCATCTATTCCCTTTGATATTTTTGCAGCTAGTTTTTACCTAATTACACGTTATGAAGAATATTTGCCACATGTAAAAGATATTCATGGTAGATTTACTGCAGAGCAGAGTTTGGCTTTTAAAAAAGGATTTTTAGAAAAACCAGTTGTTGATATTTGGGCTTTTAAATTTTTGAAAGTCTTAAAAGAAAAGTTTCCAGATTACGAGTACCCTAAAAGAAAGTTCAATTTTATTTCTACTGTAGATATAGACAATGCGTTTGCTTATAAAAACAAAAGTTTTGTTAGAAGTGTAGGAGGATTTTTAAATGATATTTTTACGTTTAGAATTTTAAATGTTATTAACAGACTTGCTGTTAATTTGAACTTAAAAGCAGATCCTTACAACACCTTTGATACTATTTTAGCACTAAAGAAAAAGTACAGTGTAAACACCATTTTCTTTTTTCTAGTAGGCGATTATACCACTTTTGATACCAATGTTTCTGTTTCTAAAAGCAAATACAGACTGCTTATTAAAGAAATGGTAGATTATGCAAGAGTTGGTTTGCACCCTTCTTATTTTTCAATGCAAAATTCGGCTTTAATCAAAAAAGAAAAAGAACGTTTAGAAAATATTACGAACACTCCTTTAAAAAGTTCTAGACAGCATTATTTACGATTTAGTTTGCCAGAAACTTATCAACTTTTAATAGATTTAGAAATAGAAGAAGATTATTCTATGGGCTATGCTAGCAATGTTGGTTTTAGGGCTGGTACTTGTACACCTTTCTATTTCTACGATTTAGATTTTGAAATTCAAACGCCTTTAAAAGTGTTTCCTTTTGCATTGATGGATACTACTTTGAACGATTATATGAAACTAACTCCAAAACAATCTTTAGGGAAAATTAGAGATTTAAAGAATGAGGTGAAAGCCGTAAATGGAACATTTATTACGTTATTTCATAATGAAACTTTAAGCGATTATTTACGTTGGAAAGGTTGGAAGCGTTTGTATGAATCTATGTTAAAAATTGCTACTTCTTAAATGATTACCTACATAGAAAGAGCTGCATTACATGAAGAAAAATACAACAATTGTATTACCAATTCACTACAAAGTAAAGTTTATGCTTATTCTTGGTATTTAGATATTGTTGCAGACAATTGGTCTGTTTTGGTTTTGGATGATTATGCAGCTGTAATGCCTATTTGTTGGCGAAAGAAGAACTTTATAAAGTATGTGTACCCACCTTTTTGGTTGTTAGAATTAGGTGTTTTTTCTATAGATAATACTGTTAATGTTGAACAGTTTTACAAACTATTATTTACAAAGTTTAGGTTTGTAGAGAGTAAATTAAATACAGCAAATCCGATAAAAATAGAGGCTTCGTATCTTGTGGAAAAGCAAGTTCAGGTGTTGCCCTTAAACTCAAATTACGATACTATTTTTAGTGGTTTTAGAAAAGATCGTAAAAAGGATTTAAAGAAAGCTACAAAGGTAGGTTTGAGTGCTAAATGGAATGATGATCCAAAAAAAATAATCCAGCTATTTCGAGATAATGTAGGTAAAAGAACACCTTTTATTACAGATAGAGATTATGATAATCTATCGAAATTAATTACCATTTGCATAGAAAAAGAAGTAGGAGAGGTGTTATCTATTTATAATGAACAGCATCAATTAGTAGCTTCTGGTTTTTTCTTAAAACATAAAAATACCATTACTATATTGGTGTCTTCTACAGATTTTAATTTTAGAAAAAATGGCGAAAATACCTTTCTTATAAATACTGCCATTCAAAAATACCATAATGATTTTGAGCTGTTTAATTTTGGAGGCTCATCCATGAAAAGTATTGCTGAGTATTTTTTAAGTTTTGGTGCTAAGACATTAAATTATCAAGAAATTAAATACAACCAATTGCCTGCTTTTGTAAAATTATTTAAGCGCTAATTGTTCAGTTTATTTTCGCATAAATAGATGTACCATTGAGAAATGATCTCATTATAGTCTTTGTAAATTCTTTTTACAGGAAGTCTGTTTTTTTTCATCTGTAAAAGCATTTGTTTTGTAATTGGCTCATAATTGTTCCAATCGTGCTTTTTTAAAATACTTTCTTTTAACGTATCAGATAATCTTGGTTTGATTTTATCTTTGATTTTTTGTTTGATTAAATCAGATTTTTTGGGTTGAATTTCATTCTTGAAATTCACATTATAATCCTTAAAATAGGCTGTAGTTAAAACATCATCATATAAAATTTTCATTTGTTTATAGGTCATGGGTACTTTTTTAAAAAATGCTAATAACTCCATATCCCAATAAGGAAATCTAAATTCAAAATTAAAAAACAAATAATAACTGGCTGAATTGAAGATGTATTTAGCAAGTCTTTCTCTAAAATTATAATCTTCAAAAACTGTACTTGCAATTTTTGATTGATAATCTTGGTCTACCTTATTTAAACTAGAATTGATTTCGTGTTTTAATTCAATTTTTTCTTGTTCTGAAAGATGCGTATTATTCAGTTTAAGATTTAGTATAGCATCTGCAATAGTATGACTCTTTATTTTCTTTGGAATTTTATTGTACTCACTTCCTCCTAAAAAATCACCAGCAAATCCAGGTATAAAAACTGAGTTTTTAGGTATTTTAAGTTCTTCTTTTAAATATTTTATGGCAAAATATTCTTGCAAATAGGGCATAGAAGAGTGTTTGCCTGCAAAATGCGCATAACTTAAGAACTCTTCAGTTTCAAGATAATTTGAAATTAATGCTGGAGTATACTCTATAAAATACCAAGGATAGTCCAAGGATTCAGCAGTTTTCTTAGAATTTTCAATTTCAAAATTTTCTTTTCTACCATAAGTAAAACAGATTACATTTTTGTAATTGTGTTTTTTTAGTAGTACAGCAATCAATCTAGAGTCATAACCACCACTTAAAGGAAGCAATACTGTTTTGTTTTGCAAAGAATTTATCAATCTTACAAAAGCTTCTTCAAAAATAACAATTGCTTCATCTTTTAAGTCTGTATAAGATGCTTTGCTTTCAGTTTTAATAGCGTAAGAAAATAAAACAACTTTTTCTACTAACCTTTGATTTTTGAAACGCAGATAAGTGCTTGGTTCTAATTGAAAAACGGAATCTAAAAGAGTTTTGTTTGAGTGCGTATGATTAGAGGCCTTAAACTCTAATTTAGCTATTTCATCAAACGTATTGATTTTGAATTTGTTTTTTAGTATTAAAACATCATCACTAATACATACACTATCATTTTGAATGGTATAAAATAAAGGGAAAGCTCTAGTATTATCACAAACAATTTCTACACTATTTTCACTTGAAATAATAATAGTAAAAACCCCATTTAAGGTTTTTAAAAACGATTTACTATTTTCATTAGGTAGTAGGTTGGTTAAAAATGCAAGCGCATTTTCTTTTTCATAAAAAACATCATCACTATAAAAATATCCTTTTAAGGCAATAGTAGTATTGCAATACCATTGAAAACCATGGTTGAATTTTAAACTGATATTTTTATTGGTAAGCACTATTTTTTTCTTTTGATTTTTGAAGCAGATATATAAATATAAGGATATTAAAAATCATACCTACCATAGAAAATAAAGCGAGCGCTATTATAATGTCATTGTAAAAATAGTAGCCACAAAATAGGGCTAGGAATCTAAATATAAGCAAGGCTATATCTAATACTAGCATAGTTTTTTGCTTATTCAAAATGAGTATTAACGAATTTAAAGGATTGCTTAAAAAGGCAAAAAATAACCAAGGAATTAGAATTCGAGCATATAACCCAACATCTGTCCAACCTTCACCAAACAAAAAATCTAAGTAATAAGATAAGATGAATAAAGGCGTAAAAATAAGTAAACTAATGATTAATAAGTGCTTTGCTGTTTTTAGAACTAAGGCATACAGGTTACCTTGATCATTATACAATTTAGTGGCTTTATTAAAAAATACTTGATTCACAGATTGTTGCACAACACCTATTGGTGCCCTCATAAATTTTACAGCCAAGCCATAAATACCAGAACTTGCCAAGCCAAAATACTTTGTTATTAATAATACTGGCAACTCATTAGAAAGATTGTTGGTTAGATTAATAATAGAGTTGAAAATAGGAATATCTTTATATTTCTTAGCTAGAAATAGCATTCTATTTAAACTGACTTCTTTACACAAAGGTTGTAATTTGTTGTAAGTTAATTGAAGTAGATAAAAAATTTGCAATACATGGCCTATTAGCATCCCAGGAATTAAGCCTAATGAGTTATAAGAAGAAAATCCTGTTGCAATTTGAGTAGCACTCATGCTCGAAGACTTTAAAAACATGCCTTTAGAAATGGCTTTAAAATTATCCTTTCTGTTATTCCAATAATCAAAATTAGCAATTAAGCCAAATAAGAAAACATTTAAAGGCAGTAGATAAATAAAATTAGAAAGTACAGTAATATTGAAAAAATCTAATATTTCTGTTTTAAAAAGGCTTACAATAAGCAGTAGTAAAAGGCAATAGAGTATTAAAATCAAAGTTGAAAAGGCAAATAGGTTTATAGCATCTTTATCTTTTTTAGGTAATACTATAGCAAACTCAAATTGTAAGGTGGCTAAAGGTTTTAAAATTATTGTGGCAGATGAAAAAAGTATATAAATACCAAAAAGTTCTGCAGAGAATAATCTTGTAAGTAATAAAATAGATGCATAAACTACTACTTGACTTAAAGCAGAACCTGTAATTAATGTCAAAACATTTTTTACAAACTCTTTTTTTAAAAAAGAAAATAGTTGCATATTACTTACCTAAATAGTGTATTCAAATATAAAGGAAAATGGCAAAGATAGAGCACGTATTTTTTGATTTAGATCACACACTTTGGGATTTTGAGAAAAATTCTGATTTGGCTTTTCAAAAAGTATTTGAAAAACAAAAAATAGAAATTGATTTACATAAGTTTTTAGAAGTTTATAAACCTTTAAATTTAGAATTTTGGAGGCTTTATAGAGAAGAAAAAATTACAAAGAGCGAACTTAGATATAGCCGATTAAAAAATACTTTTGACGCCATTAATTTCGAAATTTCTGATGATTTAATAGATACAATTGCTATTGAGTACATTGATTTTCTTCCACATTTTAATCACTTATTTCAAGGTACTTTTGAAATTTTAGATTATTTAAAAGATAAATACAACCTGCACATCATAACAAATGGGTTTGAAGAAATTCAGGCTAAAAAGATGCAATCTTCTAAAATCTTAGATTATTTTGATGTTATTGTAACCTCAGAATCTGTTGGAGTTAAGAAACCAAATCCGAGGGTTTTTGAATTTGCTCTAGATAAAGCAAAAGCAAATGCCAACAATTCAATTATGATTGGTGATAGTATTGAAGCCGATATTTATGGAGCTATAAACTCAGGTATTAAAGCCATTCATTGTAATTTTGAAAATGATGTAATAGACAACACAGATTTTGAAAGCATTACAGCACTTCACGAATTAAAGCAATATCTGTAATCAGAATTACGTTAAAAACTAAACTCATTTTATGAAAGGTGTACTTCAATTAAGTGTCATTTGCTGTTTATTATTATTTAATTCCTGCTATGAAGAGTTGGATTTTGATCAAATTAATGATTATGTCTACAAACCAATAGTTACTTCTTCTCTAACTTTTTTCTCTGTTGTACCAGGACAATTTTTTAATGATTTGGGTGTTCAAGAAACAAGTGTAACATCAGTTTCTGACTTTAGAGTATTTGAAGATTCTTTTGTTAATGAAGATATTGTAAGAATCGATTTTAGCACGTTAATTAAAAATGAATTTGATAGAGAGGTAACTATTGATGTATCCTTTTTAGATGATAACAATACAGTACTATATCAATTTGCTTCCATAGTAATTCCTGCTGGAGATTTAGAAAACAATTATACAGAAGAGGTTTTTGTTAGCGCAAATCCTGCTATTGTAAATACTACTAAGGTAAGAATTAGAGCAGAGCTAGAAGATACAGGTACAAGTATGAACCCAAATGATACTAGTGAGTTTGAATTAAAATCATCAGTAACGCTTTATATAGAATCAGAAATTTAAGATGAGAAAAATTTTTAGCCTGATACTGTGTTTAGTGCTTTTTCAAATTTCGGCACAGAACAAACAAATTCTGTATAATTTTGCTGAATTGCCACAAACCTTATTGTTAAATCCTGCCTCAGAAGTAAATTATAAATTTCATGTGGGTTTACCTTTATTGTCTGGATTTTCCTCAGATTTTGGATCAAAAGGAGTTGTACTTTCGGATATTTTTGCCAATGATAATCGCTCTATAAATGATAAGATTGCAGAGGCTATTCAAAATTTATCGTATCGAGATTTTACAAAGATAAATACCCAGATAGAAATTCTAAGTGGAGGTTTTCGTTTTAAAGACGATTATTATATCAGTTTTGGATTTTATCAAGAGTTAGATGCTATCGGGTATTATCCTAAAGATGCATTAGACTTTATAAGTGAAGGAAATGCACCTCATATTAATAGAGCATTTAGTGCTGCAGGTATTAGATACAAAGCAGATTTTTTAGGCGTTTTACATGCAGGTATTTCTAAAAAAGTAAATGAGAATTTAACCATAGGAGGTAGGTTTAAAATTTATTCATCTGCATTAAATGTAGAGTCAAATAACAATACTGGCTTATTTACAACTACTGGTGGTACTAATAATATTTATACACACTATCTAACAGATGTAAATTTAAAATTTAGAACTTCTGGCTTAATTGAAAACAACGAATACATTACAGATGCCAGTACATATTTAAAAAATACTTTTTTTGGTAGTAATATGGGTATTGGTATCGATGTTGGTTTAACATACAGAATAACTCCTCAACTAGAGTTTTCAGGTAGTATTTTAGATCTGGGTTTTATAAATCATAAAACGAATACTAAGAATACGAGTGTAACAGGTAATTTTGTTTTTGAAGGTGTTGCACTAGAGTTTAATAATGATGATAATTTTGAAAATTGGAATGAAATAGATCAACGTTTTCAAGATGAAATTCCGGTTACAGATGATTTTGAATCTTATATTTCATGGAGGCCAACAAAATTAAATTTGGCCTTAAAATATAGTTTTGGAGAGTACAGAAGTAAAGTATGTTATGATAATACCTATAAAAACTTTTATACAGATGCAATAGGCGTTCAATTGTATAATGTATTTAGGCCCTTAAGTTCGCAATTGGCCTTAACTGGCTTTTACGAAAAAGCCATTACGAACAAAATTCATACTAAAGTAACTTATACTATAGATGATTTTTCATATTCAAATATTGGTGCAGGTTTATCTTTACAATTGGGTAGTTTTAATATTTATGGTTTAGCAGACAATTTATTAGAATATGGCGATTTATCGTCTACAAATAGTGCCTCTTTTCAATTAGGTTTCAATTTTTTATTTAATTAATATGTTTAGAAAAATACTTTTAATACTTGCATTATGTTTTGCAGGTTTATCCTATAGTCAATCTGTAAGTTTAGAGAAGTACCAATACATTATTGTACCCAATCAATTTGATTTTGTAAATTCAGTAGATGCTTATCAAACTAGTTCATTAACTAAGTTCTTATTGCAAAAGAAAGGCTTTCCTGTTTTCTTGAGCAATGAAAACATTCCTGATGCTTTGTCAAAAAATAAATGTGCAGCTTTAATTGTTTCTGTAAAAGACGATTCTTCAATGCTCCAAACTAAAAATTATTTAGAAGCAAAAGATTGTTTTGGTAAAGTAATTTATACTTCTAAAATTGGTAAAAGTAAATTTAAAGATTACAAGAAAGCATATCATGCAAGCATAAGAGAAGCAGTAAAAAGTATGACAAACTTTAGGTATAGTTATGTAGATGTAAATAGCATCAAAGCAAAAGATAAAGAAGTTGTGGCTGCAGTAATATCTGATGATGTTTATGAGAAAGTTTTAAAAGAAGTAAAACAAAATAAGCAACTTAAAGAAGGTAAAATAGAAGAGAACACTATAAAAATGAACAATAATACTCTTTTATATGCGCAGGAAATTCCCGAAGGATTTCAACTGGTAAATGAAACGCCTAAAATTGTGTATACTTTATTAAAAACGAACAATGACTCAATATTTATTCTAAAAAATTTAAAAGGAATTGTTTACAAGAAAGGGGATAAGTGGCAGCTAGAGTATTACATATACAATAGATTAATTCAAGAAGAATTACGCATTAAATTTTAGTAATTGTATTTCTTTTTCCATCGCTTTTTAAGAATTTCATTGAACTGATTTTCTCTTGCGTTATTTCCTGGTTCATATAATTTAGTACCAGCTATTTCTTCTGGTAAAAATTCTTGTTCTGCAAAATTATTAGGAAAATCATGAGCATATTTATAAGTTTTTCCATAATCTAAATCTCTCATTAATTTTGTTGGAGCGTTTCTTAGATGCAGAGGAACAGATAAATCACCAGTTTGTTTTACCAAACTCTGGGCTTTATTAATAGCTAAGTATGAAGCATTGCTTTTGGCAGAATTAGCTAAATAAACCACACATTGGCTCAGTATTATTCTACTTTCTGGATTACCAATTACAGCCACTGCTTGAAAAGTATTGTTCGCCAAAATTAATGCGGTTGGATTTGCATTACCAATGTCTTCAGAAGCAAGAATCAATAATCTTCTTGCAATAAATTTTACATCCTCACCACCCTCAATCATTCTAGCTAAATAATAAACTGCAGCATTTGGATCACTACCTCTTATAGATTTTATAAAAGCTGAAATAATGTCATAATGTTGTTCTCCAGTTTTATCATATCTGGTAGTATTCTGCTGAATTTTATCTAAAACATAATCATTAGTGATTTCTACATGATCTTCTGTTGAGACTAAAAGTTCAAAAATGTTTAATAATTTTCGAGCATCTCCTCCAGAAACACGCAATAAGGCATCAGTTTCCGTGAGTTTTATAGTTTTACCAGCAAGAATATCATCTTTTTGAATTGCGCGTTCTAAAAGTGCTATTAAATCGTTTTTATCAAATGAATTTAAAATGTAAACCTGACATCTAGATAAAAGTGCAGGTATCACTTCAAAGCTTGGGTTTTCTGTGGTTGCACCTATAAGCGTTACCCAACCTTTTTCTACAGCACCAAGTAAAGAGTCTTGCTGCGATTTGCTAAACCTATGAATTTCATCGATAAATAATATTGGGTTTTTGGCCGTAAATAAACCACCGCTTTTTTTGGCTTTTTCAATAACCTCTCTAACATCTTTTACTCCAGAACTTATTGCACTTAGCGTGTAAAATGGTCTGTTAGATTCTGTAGCAATAATGTTCGCTAAGGTAGTTTTTCCAATTCCTGGTGGTCCCCAAAGAATTAAAGAAGGTATAATTCCCTGCTTAATCAAATTTGTCAAAACTCCTTTTGGGCCAACTAAATGCTGCTGACTTATGTAGTCTTCTAAAGTTTTGGGTCTAATTCTTTCTGCCAAAGGTTCATTCATAGCACAAAAATACAAAGATTTCTGACAGAATTTGTCAAATTAGGCTTTGGTTAGGTTTTTGTATATTTTGGCATATGCAAGATGAGGAATTACGAAATAAAACTTCACCATTTTTAGTACCATCTTTGTTTATCCTAATAATTTGGGGTATTTATATTGTGGAAATAAAGTATGGTTTTAATCTAAATAAATACGGTGTTTTTCCAAGAACACTTAAAGGATTAAGAGGTATACTATTTACCCATTTTTTACATAGCAATACAAGTCATTTATTTAATAATTCAATTCCTTTATTTGTATTATTGAGCAGTCTGTTTTATTTCTACAGAAATATTGCTTTCAAAATTTTACTTATTGGAGGATTGTTAACAGGATTTACAACTTGGGCTATAGCAAGAGATTCTTACCATATTGGAGCTAGTGGTATTGTATACTTGGTTTTTAGTTTTGTGTTTTTTAGTGGAATAATCAGAAAGCACTATAGATTAGTGGCGCTATCTTTTATAGTGATTTTCCTTTATGGTAGTATGATTTGGTATGTGTTTCCCATTAAAGACGGTATGTCTTGGGAAGGTCATTTATCAGGATTTGTTGTGGGATTAATCCTAGCTTTTATATATCGTAAAAACGGATTGGTTAAAAAAGAATACGAATTCAGTAAAACAGATTTTGATCTTCTTTTTGATGATCAAGGAAATTTGATTCAACCAGATTACCCAGAAGAAAGTGACACAACTATGAAAGAATAGATCTTTGTCTAACAGTTTCATAAAGAAAAACACCACAAGCTACAGAAACATTTAATGATTCAATGTTTCCTGATAAAGGTAACTTTGCTTTATAATCAACCATTTTTAGAACAGAGGGATTTACTCCCCTATGTTCAGAGCCCATAATAATAGCTATAGGTTGATTAAAATTGACATCGTAAATTGAGCTATCTGTCTTTTCAGTAGCAGCCACGGTTTTTATATTTGAAGCTTGAAGTATAAAAAGAGCGTCTTTAATATGGTCCACTTTGCAAATTGGCATTTTGAATGCTGCTCCAGCTGATGTTTTTATAGTTTCTGCATTAACAGGTGCACTTCCATTTTTTTGAATGATAATACCATTTACTCCTGTACATTCTGCAGTTCTAATAATAGCTCCAAAATTTCTTACATCAGATAATTGATCCAGAATTAAAAAGAAAGGTACTTTTTCTGCTTCTAAGGTATCATCCAATAGGGTTTCTAAATCATAAAAATCGATTGGTGAAATTTGTGCAACTGCACCTTGATGATTACTGTTTTTAGATAGTCTATTTAATTTTTCTACAGGTACAGTGCTTGTAGCAATTTTAGAATCTTTAATTAACTTGTCTAGTTCATAATACAAACTACCTCTCAAGCCTTTTTGTAGGTATATTTTGTTGATAGTAGATCCGCTTTCTATTGCCTCAATGATTGCTCTTAATCCGAAAATGTTTGTAGTTTCTGTCAATGTATTTTATTTAAATAAAAAAATCGTAATCAGATTGATTACGATTTTTAAAATATTGTAATGTTTTATTTAGTTTACAACAAATGTACTAGATGTACCACCACCATAAGCACCGTTAGTAGCAAATACTTGCACTCCGTTTACAGTGATTTCAAATGCACCAGCTCCATCTCCATATTGATCGAAGATATCAACTCTATAGTTACCATTTGCTAAACAAGCAGCATCTCTTTGAGTACCACTTAGGCCAGCATATCCTCCATAAGCAGGACTAGATGCGTTAGCCATAACTGTTGCTCCAGTATCAGTATTAACAATTCTCCAGTAAACTTCTTCTGGATATGCATCTAAAGTTACAGCAACTTTAGCTTTACCTTGTCCTGAAGGACAACCTTTAGCTACGTTTAAAGTAATTCCATCACCAACGATAATATCTCCGCCAGCAACCATATCTATGCTTAATGTTTTATCAACAATAATGTCTAGATCATTTTCATTAAAAGTAATGTCTAATACTGCCTCATTTGAGTTTGCAGGAATAGTAATTGAAGTAGGCATTGAATAAGATGCAGCTGAAATAGTTCCAGAAGTAGTTAAATCGATAGTTCTGTCTTCTCCAGTAATGTTTGCAGAAAATACGCTAATTGATTTTGTTAAACTCTCTCCAGGAGTTACAGTTACATCGCTTGAGAAGTAAGTTTCGAAAGAAGCATATGGAGTTCCAGGTGCTTCAACGTCTTCTTCACAACCTGTGAATAATGCAATGCTTAAAAATAGTAATGTGTAAAGTTTTATTTGTTTCATTTTTTTGGCGTTTAAAATGAGAATAGGAGACTTTTACATCTCCTATTCAATTAAATAATTAAATATTAGTTGTTCTGAGTAGAGATAAAAGGATTAAATTGAATCTCTCCTTCAGGAATTTCGAAAGTCATTCTCTCGTCATTGTAAGGAATTGAAGCACCTACAAAAGATAAGTGATTAGAACCTCTAGTAACAGTTGCTTTATTACGCTTCATAGCTAAGTAACTTTTACCTTCTCCCCATAGTTCTATTCTAGTTTGTAAGTAAATTTCATTCTTTAAACTTTGACCTGATAAACCATCTATGTAAGATGCATCTGGAACTCTTTGGCTAACTAAAGCTTTTAATTCAGTTCTAGCTTGAGCATCGTTTCCAGAGAAAGCAGCATATTCTGCAGCTAATAAGTGCATTTCAGCAACTCTCATGTAAACATAATCATCTTGTACAATTCTAGTTACACCATAACGTGTTCTAGCTGCATTGTAAAATTTGTTTAATGGCATTAAGTGAGTATAAGCTCCTGGGTTATCTACATACTGATCTTTTCTGAAGTCATTTGCTGGAATTGCATCAAATAAATCTTGATCCATTGATTTAGCATCTCCAAATGCAGGGTAACTGTATGCGAAGTAATCCATTTGACCCCACCAAGAAACTAATCCAAGACCAATTTCATCGTTTAAGTCAACACCCCACATCCATCCTGGAGTATTTACATTGTTAAAACCACCTGTAATTTCAGAAGAACTCATTAAAGAATATCCGCTGATAGCAGCTTTAGCCATGTTATATGCTTTTGCATAGTCTGTTCCTCTAGCACCTAATACATAAGCATAAATACCTTGAGCAACTGATTTGTTGATCTCAGTTTTGTTAGATCTTGTAAAACCGTCTAATAAAGAGATAGCTTCAGTTAAATCTTGCTCCATTAAGTCATAGATTTCAGAAGCAGCTACTTTAGGACCATTTAAGTCTGTAGCACTTCTGTAGATAGGTAGAATTTCTTCTGCACCATCATACTCTTTTTGATAGAACTGTGTTAAATAAAAGTAAGAATGAGCACGTAAAGCTTTTGCTTGACCCATAATTGCTTTATTTGCAGCACTTTCTGGAGTAATATCTGTACCTCCTAAACCATCAATTACTTCGTTACAACCTCTTACAATTCTGTAGTAGTATCTCCAAACTTGTCTGTTGTCTCCAAATGTAAAATCTTGTGGTGCTTGGTACTCAGTAATAGATGCTCTATACCATCCATAAGTACTTGTACTTAAAGCCATGTCACTTGATAACATATCACTAAAGATATCATAAGACTTGTGACCAAAATCATCATGCCCTGATGTACCTCCTGAACCGAAGGTAAATGTTAATGAATATACACCACCCATTAATGCCCCTGTAACCTCAGGGTCAATCGTAGATGCCTGCTCTAACTGAGCAGAGGTTAAAGAAGCTGACCCTTCAAGGGCTGGCTTCTCTAGAAAATCGTCTCCACAACTAACTGTTGATATCGCTAATGCAGAGAGTAATCCGAATTTAATTAATTTATTCATGTTTTTTTAAATTTAAATTTTATTATTAAAATTTCACTCTAACACCTAATGTCATTGTACTCATTGGTGCATATAATCTTCGTCCTGAATTTCCTGACTCACTTGTGTTTGGTAAGAAACCTTGACGTGCAGTAGCATTAAATAAGTTATCTGCTGAGAACCAAATGTTCACTGTTTGTACAGATATTTTATCTAAATATTGTTTTGGTATGTTATATCCGATATTAACGTTGTTTAATGCAATGAAATCTGTTGATGTAATAAATCTAGTTGAAGTAGAAGTACCATTTACAATCGCGTTATCTGTTAAAGCAGGTACATCAGTGATGTCTCCTGGATTTTGCCATCTGTTAGCGATGTCTTTGTGGTAGTTGTTACCCACTGCTCCAAAACGATCAGACATTAATTCTGCGTATTGAGCATCGTAAGCGTAACCTCCTAAACTATATGTAAACTGAGTACCAAAGTTGAAGTTACCAACTTTACCAGATAAACGGAAAGCACCTCTTACATCAGCAATTGCTGATTTATCTGCGTATACATCAGATGCATCAGAATAAGTTTTAGTTACAGTTTTCTGGATATTAGCACCAGGAACTTTAATTTGGTATTCTACAATAGAACCAGTATTGTTAACTACTGCAGGATCTGCAGGAACCCAAGAACCACTAGAGTATGAAGATGGTTCACCAGCATCTAAAACACCATTGTTATTCACATCATCATAATACTGGTACCACATTGGAGCACCATCAGCAGGATCTACACCAGCCCATTCTCTCATATAGAAGTCAAAAATAGATCTTCCTTCTGATCTTGCATAAAATCCACTTGGAGTCAATAATTGAGGCTCACCTGTTGCAGGATCTAATGGCATAGTAAGTATTTCATTAGTTACAATTTCACCATTTACAGATAAATCTAATGTAAAGTCTTTACTATCTACTAAGTGTCCAGTAACATCAAATTCAAAACCTTTGTTCACTAATTCACCATCATTTACAGTAATTGAAGAGATACCTTGAGATGGCCCTACAAAACGGTTAAAGATTAAGTTATCAGTTAATTTGTTATAGTAATCTAAGTTTACATCTAAATACTTTCCAAAACTCATTTCAGCACCAACTTGGAATTGATTAGTAGTTTCCCAAGTTAAATCTGGGTTACCATTTGCTCCAGGAGCTAATGAAATACTACCACCTAAGTTACCACCGTTAAACGTGTTATATCCTGAGAAGAATCCAACACCAGCTTGATCTCCAGTAATACCGTAAGAAGCTTTTAATTTTAAGTAGCTAATAAAGCTGTCTTGTAAGAAATCTTCATTACTAGCAATCCAAGACGCACCAACAGAACCAAATGTTCCCCATTTGTCATTTACGAATCTTGAAGAACCATCTGCTCTTACAGAAGCAGAGAAGTAATATTTCTGATCGAAGTTATAGTTAAACTGACTAAAGTAAGATTCAATTGTAAATCCACTTGTAGAACCAGAAGGTAAACCTAAACTTGATTGAAAGTTATCTAAATCGAATAAGAATGGACTAATTTGTAATCCTTTAGAAGCTGAAGCGAAATTTTGCTCAAAGTCATTACTTTCATGTGCTACTAAAGCATCGAAAGAATGATTACCCCAAGTATTGTTATACTTAACGATCTGTAAAATGTTTTGTGTTAAACTAGAGAAGTCATTAATTGTAATGTCTCCACTTGTTGCTTGACCACCACCATAAAATTTGTTCGTGTAGTCTCTGTTCTTTTGTGTTGCATACTGCACACCATATCTTATCTCTGCAGATAAGTTTTCTGTGAATTTGAATGTAGCTGAGAAGTTACCATTCATTTCATGACGATCAGTTCCGTTAAAGTCATACTTAGCAGAACCAATTGGGTTTAATCCATTTGCATTTGGCCTATCTCTTAATCCTGACAAAGAACCATAGTCATATTGGAAACCTCCATAAAATAAATCTGGTACTAACTGTGCATTATCGTCTCTTAAGAAAACTGGGAAGATAGGTGCCATTTTATCAGCAAATTCGAATACGTTCTCAGAACCAGCAATTTGACCGTTAGCAATATTCTCTGAATATGCATAACCAATGTTGCTGTTTAATTTTAACCAAGGCTTAACATCACTAGTTAAGTTTAAACGAGTTGTGTATCTTTTATAACCTGTGTTAATAGAATAACCATTATCATCTAAGTAACCGAAAGAAGCAAAATATCTAGTATCTTGATTACCACCACCCATTCTTAAGTTAGTTTCAGTTCTAATCGCTGAATCAAATGCAACATCTGCATATCTTAATGGAGTATATTTTCTAGTAACTCCTGGACGAACTGTACCAGTTGTTGGGTCGATTAAATCTGCTCCACTAGTTACATTCCACATGTTGTATCCTGGTGCAACATAGTTGTTTGTAAATAAGTTTGCGTTAGCGAATGCTACTGGATCTGGGTTACCAGTTACAACACCTCTGTTTTTAATACCTTCCCAAACGTAACCAATGTACTCTTCTGGGTCAGTTACTACGTCATATCTTGGAATTAACTGGTCGTTAACACCTGTTTTTACATCAATTTCGATGTAAGAGTTAGAAGCACTACCACCTTTAGTTGTAATTAATACAACACCGTTTGCACCTCTAGAACCATAAATTGCAGTTGCAGTTGCATCCTTTAAGATAGTTGTACTAGCAATATCACTTGGGTTAATAGAGTTGATACTACCAGAAAAAGGTACACCATCTACTACATATAATGGAGCTCTGTTACCATTTACAGATCCATAACCTCTAATTCTAATTGCACCAACAGTACCTGGCTGACCAGAACTATTAATTACAGTAACCCCTGCAACCTCACCAGTTAAAGCTTGAGAAACGTTAGAGAAGTTTTTCACCTCTAATTGTTCTTGCTTTACTACAGCCGCTGTTCCAACGAATGCCTGTTTTGTTGAAGTACCATAACCTACAACAACAATCTCATCTAAAACATTTGCATCTTCTGCTAACTTTACGTTAATAACGTTAGAAGATCCAACTGTTCTTTCACTTGCTTTGTACCCTAAGTATCTAAATACTAAAACATCTCCAGTTTTAGCTTGAATAGAATACTTACCGTCAAAATCAGTTTCTGTACCTTTAGTACTTCCTTTAATTATAACACTAACTCCTGGTAGACTTCCTGATTCATCAGAAACCGTACCTGAAATAGTCTTTTCTTGTGCAAAGGATATTTGCACGACAAACGCTAGTAATAGCGTTAAAATTCCATTAAACTTTGTCTTCATTGTATAATTATTTGAATTAATTAATGCCAAAAGTCTTAAATAAAACTTAAAAAAACAATTTTTTAACAATAATTTCTTTAAAATAATTTCATTATCTCATTAATAGACGAAAAGTATTCAATATCCTTTCAGACAAAGTATGGATTAATATTTTAACAGTCTTTTTTTAAGGTGAATTACAGTATGTAAGCCTTTGAAAAACAGAGTTTAAGATGTTGTATTTGTTGGGTTAGTTGGAAAGGTTTTTTTATAGGTTATTGTTGGTAAGTGTGTTTGTTAAGTTAATTTTGTAGGTGCTTATTGGAGGGAATTTTTGTTTGGAACAGAAAATTTAACACATTGTTAAAAATAATTTATCCAACTTATCAAAAATTTTGTGTTTTCAACGTCGAATTTCTCTGAATTGAATTTTCCTGCAGCCAGTGCTAAATTAATGGTGTATTTATCGTTCCCAAATAAGTATCCAAGACCTAAGCTCAATAAGGAGTTGTTTTTGTTGTCTTGAACATAGCCTCCTAGATCTGTGATACTATAAAGATAAGACTGTGTACTTGTTTTTAAACGATATTCTACATTAAAATAGGTGTATTGTTCTGCAAATATACTTTGCTCGTTGAAACCTCTTATGGAATTTGCTCCTCCTATTCTATATAATTCGTTAATTAAATAGTTTTTAGATTCTAAGATTCCAATTTCATTTCTTAGATAAATGTTATTCCTACTATTTAGTTCTAATAAATAAGAACTTATACTTTTTATTTGATATTGCTGTTTGGTTTCCGAATTGCTTTTTCGCTGTCCAACTCCGAATGAAAGATTGAGGTTGAACTTGTTTGACTTAATATATTCATTTTGGTCATTTTTATATTCATAGCTTAAACCAATAAAATAGTTGCGAAAATCTAAAATGTCATTACTTTCTGTTTCTAGGTTTTCAGAATTTTCGAAACTGAAGAAAGTAGATATCTTGTTTTTGTAATTGATGTTGTAAAATAAATTTGTTTTAAATGCTACGTTTGTAAATGAGCTATCCTGTCTATAAAGTGAAAAATTGAGTTCAGATGTAATTTTACTTTTAAAAATGTAAGGTATTTTGGTTGAAAGTTCAAACTCTTGTCTTTCTTCTCCAATTCTGTTCCAAAATAATTTGAATTGCTCTCCAGAATTGAGAATATTATTTAGTTCTAAGTTTATATTCCCATTGAGCAGAAAATCTCCATTTTCTTTTGTAGCAAAATTTACAAGCGCATCTAAACTGTTGTTTTGTTTCTTCTTTATATATAAATAAAGTTTTGTTGAGTCTTCTGTGAATAAAACTTCAGGTTCCTTTATTTCTTGAATAAAGTTTAGTTTGTTGAGTAAGTTTGATGATTTTTCTACAACATCTTCATTGAAAATAATCCCTTTTTTAATCTTAAGGTACTTGCTAAGGTAGTTTTTAGAGAAATTGTCATAACCTTTAATTTCAATAGCATCAATTGTTCTTTTCTTAGATTCATTAATTATAAGTGATGCTTGGATGTTTTGATTTATAATTGTTATGTTTTGTAATTGAATCGTTGAGAAAGATTTACCTTCCTGATCTAGTTTTTTAGAAATTGTTGCCAAGAGATCTTGAAGTTTGTCAACTGCTATTACTAGTTCATTATTGTTAAGGCTCTTTTTTTCGAAAAGGTGCGAGTACTTTGAATCTATTTTTAATGTAATAGCTGTTATTTTCTTTTTTAAGGAGAAATATACAGTTGCTTTATGTTCTTTATAATTTATACTATCTATAATATTTAAAAAGTAGCCTTTGTTTTTTAAATATGCAGAAACCTTTAAAGCTTCCTTTTTTACAGAAGTTGAATCTTGGTGCTTGGCTTGATAGTTTAGTTTAGAAAGTATTTCATTTTCTAACTTGTTTGCAGAACGCATTGTAAGTTCAAGCTTTTGACCATAAATACCATTTTGGTTTAATAGATTGATTAAGAATAGAAATAGAATAAAACTTTTTTTTTGCTTCATTATTAAAAGGATACTTTTCAAAAGTAATTGTTTTGATGAAAAACAGGTCGAAAAAATCATTTTTAAAAAATAACTTGCTGATATTTGAATAATTAGAAATTAATCGTACATTTGCGGACTCTTAAAAAAGAGCAGAGTTTAATTATAAACGAAAAACAGTAATAATTTAGTATGCCAACTATTCAACAATTAGTTCGTAAAGGAAGAACCAAAATAACTAAGAAGAGTAAATCGGCTGCTTTGCAGGGAAGTCCTCAAAGACGTGGAGTTTGTACACGTGTTTACACTACAACACCAAAGAAACCTAATTCAGCAATGCGTAAAGTTGCCAGAGTTAGATTAACAAATGGTAATGAGATAAACGCATACATTCCAGGTGAGGGTCATAACTTACAAGAGCACTCGATAGTATTAGTTAGAGGTGGAAGGGTAAAAGATTTACCAGGTGTTAAATATCACGTGGTACGTGGAGCATTAGATACAGCAGGTGTTGAGGGTAGAACCCAACGTAGATCTAAGTATGGTGCAAAACGCCCAAAAAAGTAAAATTAGTAACTTTTTTAATGTAAAACATGAGAAAAAGAGCAGCAAAAAAAAGAGTCTTATTACCAGATCCAAAATTTAATGATCAGTTAGTAACACGTTTTGTGAATAACTTAATGTGGAGTGGTAAGAAGTCAGTAGCATTCAAAGTATTTTATGATGCGTTAGATATTGTAGAAGAAAGAAAAGGAGAAGGTGAAGAAAAATCAGCTTTAGAGATTTGGAAAGATGGTTTATCTAATGTAATGCCTCACGTAGAAGTTCGTTCAAGACGAGTTGGTGGTGCAACATTTCAAATACCAATGCAAATTAGACCGGACAGAAAAGTGTCTATGGCAATTAAATGGATGATTTTATATACTCGTAAGAGAAATGAAAAAACCATGGCACAGCGTTTAGCAGCTGAAATTTTAGCTGCGGCTAAAGAAGAAGGTGCTGCTGTTAAGAAAAGAGTAGATACTCATAAAATGGCAGAAGCAAACAAAGCATTCTCACACTTTAGATTTTAATAGAAATGGCTAGAAATTTAAAATATACAAGAAATATTGGTATTGCAGCACATATTGATGCTGGTAAGACAACAACTACAGAGCGTGTATTGTATTATACAGGAGTTTCTCATAAAATTGGAGAAGTTCATGATGGTGCAGCTACAATGGACTGGATGGAGCAAGAGCAAGAAAGAGGTATTACAATTACTTCTGCTGCAACTACTTGTACTTGGCAGTTTCCATTAGAGAACGCGCAACCAACACCAGAAACTAAAGGATATCACTTTAATATTATTGATACTCCTGGTCACGTAGATTTTACTGTTGAAGTAAATAGATCTTTACGTGTATTAGATGGTTTGGTTTTCTTGTTTTCTGCTGTTGATGGTGTAGAGCCTCAATCAGAAACAAACTGGAGATTGGCTGATAACTATAAAGTACCAAGAATTGGATTCGTTAACAAAATGGATCGTCAAGGTTCTGACTTTTTAGGAGTTTGTCAGCAAGTAAAAGATATGTTAAAATCTAATGCTGTACCAATCGTTTTAAATATTGGTGAAGAGGATGGTTTTAAAGGAATTATCGATTTAGTGAAGAATCGTGCTATTGTATGGCATGATCAAACACAAGGGGCAACTTTTGATGTAATTGAAATTCCAGATGATTTAAAAGAAGAAGCAAGAAAATATAGAGCTTTATTAATAGAAGAAGTAGCAAGTTACGATGAGAACTTACTAGAAAAATTCATGGAAGATGAAGATTCTATTACTGAAGAAGAGGTACATGCTGCTTTAAGAGCTGCTGTTATGGATATGGCTATCATACCTATGATTTGTGGTTCTGCATTTAAAAATAAAGGTGTTCAGTTCTTATTAGATGCTGTATGTCGTTATTTACCTTCTCCTATTGATAAGGAAGGTATTGTAGGTGTTAATCCAGATACAGACGAAGAAGAATTACGTAAGCCAGATGTTAAGGAGCCATTCGCTGCTTTAGCATTTAAAATTGCAACAGATCCTTTCGTAGGTCGTTTAGCATTTTTTAGAGCTTATTCAGGTCGTTTAGATGCTGGTTCTTATGTTTTAAATAACAGATCAAATAAAAAAGAGCGTATATCACGTATCTATCAAATGCATGCGAACAAGCAAAATGCAATTGATTTTATTGAGGCTGGAGATATTGGTGCTGCTGTAGGTTTTAAGTCAATTAAAACTGGTGATACTTTATCTGATGAAAAACATCCAATTGTTTTAGAATCTATGGATTTTCCAGATCCAGTAATTGGTATCGCTGTTGAGCCAAAAACAAAAGCTGACGTTGATAAGTTAGGTATTGGTTTAGGTAAATTAGCAGAAGAAGATCCTACATTCACAGTTAGAACAGATGAAGCTTCAGGTCAGACTATTATTTCTGGTATGGGTGAATTACACTTAGATGTAATTGTAGATCGTTTAAAGCGTGAATTTAAAGTAGAAGTTAACCAAGGGCAACCTCAGGTTGAGTATAAAGAAGCTATTACTGCATCTGCAGATCATAGAGAAGTTTATAAGAAACAGTCTGGTGGTCGTGGTAAATTTGCAGACATCGTGTTTACTATGGAGCCTGCAGATGAAGGTGTTCAAGGTTTACAGTTTGAATCTATAATTAAGGGTGGTAACGTTCCTAAAGAATTTGTACCTTCTGTAGAGAAAGGATTCAAAGAAGCAATGAGAAACGGACCTTTAGCTGGTTATGAGATGGATTCTATGAAAGTTACTTTAAAGGATGGATCTTTCCACGCAGTGGATTCTGATCAATTATCTTTTGAGTTGGCTGCAAAATTAGGTTTTAAAGCTGCTGCTAAAGCTGCTAAAGCTAAAATCATGGAGCCTTTAATGAAGTTAGAAGTTTTAACTCCAGAAGAAAATATGGGGGATATCGTTGGTGACTTGAACAGAAGAAGAGGTCAAGTAAACGATATGTCAGACAGAGCTGGTGCTAAAGTTGTAAAAGCTATAGTTCCATTATCAGAAATGTTTGGTTATGTTACTGCCTTAAGAACAATGTCTTCTGGTAGAGCAACATCAACAATGGAATTTTCTCACTATGCAGAAACTCCTTCTAATATTTCAGAAGAAGTAATTGCTGCTGCTAAAGGTTAATCTACTAAAACAAATAAGATGAGTCAAAAAATTAGAATAAAATTAAAGTCTTACGATTATAATTTAGTAGATAAATCTGCTGAAAAGATTGTAAAGACAGTTAAAAGTACTGGAGCTATTGTTAATGGTCCAATACCTTTACCAACACATAAAAAGATTTTTACTGTTTTACGTTCTCCACACGTAAATAAAAAATCTAGAGAGCAATTTCAATTAGCTGCTTACAAAAGATTATTAGACATTTATAGTTCTTCTTCGAAAACTATTGATGCTTTAATGAAGCTTGAGTTACCAAGTGGTGTGGAAGTAGAAATTAAGGTATAAGTATTACTAAAAAAACTTTTGATTTAATGATTTTGTTAAATCAAAAGTTTTTTATACTTTTGCAACCCGAAATAGAGTAGGGTAAAGTTTTGTATTTGTGATAAATAAATCAAAACTACATGTCCAGAGCGTTTCGCGAAGGAAAAACGGAAAAACAAAATCAGCGTTGAATTTGTTTTGACGCTTTTTTTTTACAGAAATGTAAAAGGGCTAGATTAGAAACATTTGTTTCAAACAATTAATAGAAATAGACGCGCTGGAAAATAATCTATCGTCTTAAAATTTAAAATTAATGTCTGGGTTAATAGGTAGAAAAATTGGAATGACCAGCTTATTTGATGAAAATGGGAAGAATATTCCTTGTACAGTAATCGAAGCAGGTCCTTGCGTTGTTACCCAAGTCAGAACCGAAGAGGTTGACGGCTACAATGCGTTGCAACTTGGTTTCGATGACAAAAAAGCAAAGAGTTCTAACAAAGCGTTAGATGGTCACTTTAAAAAAGCTGGCACAACTGCTAAGAAAAAAGTTGTTGAATTTCAAGGGTTTGAAGAAGAGTATAAATTAGGAGATGCTATTACTGTAGAGCATTTTACTGAGGGAGAATTTGTTGATGTTTCAGGTACTTCTAAAGGTAAAGGTTTTCAGGGTGTTGTTAAGCGTCATGGTTTTGGTGGTGTAGGTCAAGCTACTCACGGTCAACATAACCGTTTAAGAGCTCCTGGTTCTATTGGCGCTGCATCTTATCCTGCAAGAGTATTCAAAGGAATGCGTATGGCAGGAAGAATGGGAGGAGAGAAAGTGAAAGTACAAAACTTAAGAGTGTTAAAAGTAGTTGCTGAAAAGAACTTACTTGTTGTTAAAGGAGCTGTTCCTGGACATAAAAACGCTTTTGTAACTATTCAGAAATAATGAAAGTAGCAGTTTTAGATATTACAGGTAAAGATACAGGTAGAAAGGTTGAGCTTTCTAAAGATGTATTTGGTATAGAGCCTAACGATCATGCAATTTATTTAGATGTAAAACAGTATTTGGCAAATCAACGTCAAGGTACTCATAAGTCTAAAGAAAGGGCAGAAATAGTTGGTTCAACAAGAAAGATTAAAAAACAAAAAGGAACTGGTACTGCAAGAGCAGGATCTATCAAGTCTGGTGTTTTTAGAGGTGGTGGACGTATGTTCGGACCAAGACCTAGAAATTATTCTTTCAAGTTAAATAAAAATTTAAAGCGTTTGGCTAGAAAGTCTGCTTTAAGTATTCAAGCAAATGATAAGAATTTAGTAGTTGTTGAAGATTTTAACTTTGACACTCCAAAGACAAAAAACTTCGTAGATGTTTTAAAATCTTTAGAGTTAGATGCTAAAAAATCATTATTTGTTTTAGATGGTGAAAATGCAAATGTTTATTTGTCTTCACGTAATTTAAAAAATTCTAAAGTTATTAAAGCTTCAGAAATTAATACTTATGGTGTTTTAAATGCTAATAAGATAGTAATAACAGAAGGTTCTTTAGAAGGAATTAATTCAAATTTAAGCAAATAGGGAAATGAGTATTTTAATTAAACCTATTATCACGGAAAAAGCAACAAACGATAGTGAATTATTTAATCGTTATGCATTTGTTGTAGATAAAAACGCTAACAAATTAGAAATTAAAAGTGCAGTTGAATCTGCATATGGAGTTTCTATTTCAAGTGTAAAAACTTTAAATTATCCAATTCAGAGAAATACTAAGTATACTAAGAAAGGTTTAGTAACTGGAATTAAAAGTGGGTATAAGAAAGCTATTGTACAGTTAGCAGAAGGAGAAAGTATTGATTTTTATAACAATCTTTAAGAAAAGACACAATGTCAGTTAGAAAATTAAAACCAATAACACCAGGTCAGCGTTTTAGAGTTGTAAATGGGTTCGACGCCATAACAACTGATAAGCCGGAAAAGTCATTATTGGCACCGAAAAAAAGATCTGGAGGTCGAAACAGTCAAGGTAGAATGACTACACGTAACATAGGTGGAGGTCATAAGCAGAAATATCGTATTATCGATTTTAAAAGAGATAAGAAAGATGTTCCTGCAACAGTTAAAACTATAGAGTACGATCCAAATCGTACTGCATTTATTGCTTTACTTAGTTATGCTGATGGTGAAAAGAGATATGTAATTGCTCAAAACGGTTTAACTGTAGGTCAGACTGTAGTTTCAGGAAGTGGTATTACTCCAGAAATTGGTAATGCAATGCCTTTAAGTGAAATTCCATTAGGAACAACTATTTCATGTATTGAGTTACGTCCTGGTCAGGGTGCTGTTATGGCAAGATCTGCTGGATCTTTTGCTCAGTTAATGGCAAGAGATGGTAAGTATGCTACTGTTAAATTACCTTCAGGTGAAACTAGATTAATTCTACTTACTTGTATGGCTACAATTGGAGTTGTATCTAATTCAGATCATCAATTATTAGTTTCTGGTAAAGCTGGTAGAAGAAGATGGTTAGGTAGAAGACCAAGAGTTAATGCTGTTAGAATGAACCCTGTAGATCACCCAATGGGAGGTGGTGAAGGACGTTCTTCTGGAGGTCATCCAAGATCAAGAAATGGTATACCTGCTAAAGGTTACAAAACTAGATCTAAGACTAAGGCTAGTAATAAGTATATCATAGAACGTAGAAAGAAATAATTAAGTTATGGCAAGATCATTAAAAAAAGGACCTTACGTTCACTATAAGTTAGAGAAAAAAGTGTTAGCTAATGTAGAAGCTGGAAATAAAACAGTTATTAAGACTTGGTCTAGAGCAAGTATGATAACTCCAGATTTCGTTGGTCAAACTATTGCAGTTCACAATGGACGTCAGTTTGTACCAGTTTACGTTACTGAAAACATGGTAGGGCATAAATTAGGCGAATTTTCACCAACACGTTCTTTTAGAGGACATGCAGGTGCAAAAAATAAAGGTAAAAAATAGTAGGAAATGGGAGTTCGTAAAAAAAATATGGCAGATCAGTTAAAAGCAGATAGAAAGCAACGTGCTTTCGCTAAGCTTACTAACTGTCCTACATCACCAAGAAAAATGCGTTTAGTTGCTGATCAAGTAAGAGGTGTTGAAGTTGAAAAAGCTTTACAAATCTTAAAATTCAGTCCTAAAGAGGCATCTATTAATTTAGAAAAATTATTGTTATCTGCAATTGCAAATTGGCAAGCTAAGAATGAAGATTCATCTATAGAAGATGCTGGTTTATTCGTAAAGTCTATTTGTGTAGATAGCGCAGGTATGTTAAAAAGATTAAGACCTGCTCCACAAGGTCGTGCTCATAGAATTCGTAAGCGTTCTAATCACGTTACTTTAGAGTTAGGTAGTAAAAATTTAAGTAATTAATCAAAGTAGAAATGGGACAAAAAACAAATCCAATTGGGAATCGTTTAGGAATCATCAGAGGTTGGGAGTCTAACTGGTATGGTGGAAATGACTACGGAGATAAAATTGCTGAAGATGATAAGATAAGAAAGTATATTCATGCTAGATTATCTAAAGCAAGTGTTTCTAGAGTAATTATAGAGCGTACTTTAAAACTTGTAACCGTTACTATTACTACTGCCCGTCCAGGTATCATTATTGGTAAAGGAGGTCAGGAAGTAGACAAGTTAAAAGAGGAGCTTAAGAAAATTACTGGTAAAGAAGTTCAAATTAATATTTTTGAAATTAAGCGTCCAGAATTAGATGCAAGATTAGTTGCAACTAGTGTTGCACGTCAAATTGAAAATAGAATTTCTTACAAGAGAGCTATAAAAATGGCAATTGCTGCTACAATGCGTATGAATGCTGAAGGTATCAAAATTCAGATTTCAGGACGTTTAAATGGAGCAGAAATGGCTAGATCAGAACATTTTAAAGAAGGTAGAATTCCTCTTTCTACTTTTAGAGCTGACATTGATTATGCTTTAGTTGAAGCGCATACAACCTATGGTAGATTAGGTGTAAAAGTATGGATAATGAAAGGTGAGGTTTATGGTAAAAGAGAGTTATCTCCTTTAGTTGGTTTGTCTAAAAAGCAAGGTGGTAAAGGTGGTGATAGATCTAAACGTCAACCACGTAGAAGAAAATAATTTTTAAACTAGAAATTAAAAATGTTACAGCCAAAAAGAGTAAAATATCGTAAGGTACAGAAAGGCAAAGGAAATATGTCTGGAAACTCTCAAAGAGGTAATCAACTTTCTAACGGAATGTTTGGTATTAAATCTTTGGACCAGAATTTATTAACTTCACGTCAGATTGAAGCAGCTCGTATTGCAGCTACTCGTCATATGAAAAGAGAAGGTCAGTTATGGATTAAAATCTTTCCAGATAAACCTATTACAAAGAAACCTTTAGAGGTACGTATGGGTAAAGGTAAAGGTGCTCCAGATCATTTCGTAGCAGTAATCAAACCAGGTAGAATTTTGTTTGAAGTTGGTGGTGTACCAATGAACGTAGCAAAAGAAGCTCTTCGTTTAGCTGCTCAAAAACTTCCAGTAAGAACGAAGTTTGTAATCGCAAGAGATTTTGATATTAACGCATAATTCTAAAGAAAATGAAACAGTCAGAAATTAAAGAATTATCTACAGCTGATCTTAATGAAAAGTTGGTAGCGTTGCAAAAAAATTATACCGATCTTAAAATGGCTCACGCAATTACTCCTATGGAGAATCCTTTGCAGTTGAGAAGTTTAAGAAGAACTGTAGCAAGAATTGCAACAGAATTAACAAAAAGAGAATTACAATAATTCTATAGTCAGTTTTAAAGATGGAAAAAAGAAATCTTAGAAAAGAGAGAATTGGTGTTGTTTCTAGTAGCAAAATGGAGAAATCTATTGTTGTTTCTGAAACGAAAAGAGTAAAACACCCAATGTACGGTAAATTCGTTTTAAAGACGAAAAAGTACGTTGCACACGACGAACAGAATGATTGCAACGAAGGAGATACTGTTAGGATCATGGAAACTAGACCTATGAGTAAATCTAAACGTTGGAGATTAGTAGAAATCCTAGAAAGAGCTAAATAATATGTTACAGACAGAATCAAGATTAAAAGTAGCAGACAATACTGGAGCAAAAGAAGTTTTAGTAATTAGAGTTTTAGGAGGAACAAAAAAACGTTACGCAAGTATTGGAGACAAGATTGTTGTATCAGTTAAATCTGCAACTCCTAACGGAACTGTAAAAAAAGGTCAAGTATCTAGAGCAGTTGTTGTAAGAACTAAAAAAGAAGTTAGACGTAAAGACGGGTCTTATATTAGATTTGACGATAACGCTTGTGTACTATTAAATCCTACTGAGGAGATGAGAGGAACACGTGTTTTTGGACCAGTTGCTCGTGAGCTTCGTGAGAAACAATTTATGAAAATTGTATCATTAGCACCTGAAGTGCTTTAAACTATTACACAAATGAAGAAGTTCAAATTAAAATCAGGAGATACTGTAAAAGTTATTGCAGGTGATCATAAAGGATCTGAAGGTAAAGTTTTACAAATTATCAAAGACAAGGATAGAGTATTGGTAGAAGGTGTGAATTTAGTTTCTAAACACACTAAACCAAGTGCACAAAGTCCTCAAGGTGGTATTGTAAAAAAAGAAGCATCATTACATATATCTAACGTTATGTTGATAGAAGATGGTGTAGCTGTAAGAGTTGGTTATAATGTTGATGGAGGTACTAAAACTAGAATCTCTAAAAAAACGAATAAATAGAATTAATCATGAGTTACGTACCAAGATTAAAAGCAGAATACAAAGAAAGAGTTATAAAAAGTCTTACTGAAGAATTCAGCTATAAGAATGTTATGCAAGTACCGAAATTAGAAAAAATTGTTGTTTCTAAAGGTGTTGGTGCTGCTATTGCAGATAAGAAATTAATAGATTATGCTGTAGAAGAGTTGACAAAAATTACTGGTCAAAAAGCAATTTCTACGATGTCTAAGAAAGATGTTGCATCTTTTAAATTACGTAAAGGAATGCCAATTGGTGTAAAAGTTACGTTAAGAGGAGATAAAATGTATGAGTTTTTAGACAGATTAGTTACTGCTTCTTTACCACGTGTAAGAGACTTTAACGGTATTAAAGCTAATGGATTTGATGGGAGAGGTAATTATAACTTAGGTATTACTGAGCAAATTATTTACCCAGAAATTAATATAGACCAAGTTAAGAAAATCAATGGAATGGATATTACATTTGTAACATCTGCTGAAACTGATAAAGAAGCGAAGTCATTATTAGGAGAATTAGGTTTACCATTCAAAAAAAATTAAGAAATGGCTAAAGAATCAATGAAAGCGCGTGAGCGCAAAAGAGAACGTACAGTTGCAAAGTATGCTGAGAAAAGAAAAGCTTTAAAAGAGGCTGGAGATTACGAAGCATTGCAAAAGTTACCAAAAAATGCATCACCAGTAAGATTACATAATAGATGTAAATTAACTGGACGTCCAAAAGGATATATGAGACAGTTTGGTATTTCTCGTGTAACTTTTCGTGAAATGGCTAATCAGGGATTGATACCAGGAGTTAAAAAAGCTAGTTGGTAGAAATTTCATTATAAGTCTATAAATAAAAATAGAAGGTGTATCTTTGCACGCTCTATTTTTTTTGAGTATTAGAATTTTAACTGATTAAAGGTTCAATTTTCACAGAGAAATCTGTAGCATAAATAGAGGAAATTGAAAACCATAGTCGCAATTTAAGTAAATATGTATACAGATCCAATTGCGGATTTTCTTACAAGAGTAAGAAATGCTATTGCAGCAGGACACAGAGTAGTGGAAATTCCAGCTTCAAATTTGAAGAAGGAAATGACTAAGATTTTGTTTGATCAAGGTTATATTTTGAGCTATCAGTTCAATGACGATAAGGTTCAAGGGACTATTAAGATCGCTTTAAAGTATGACAAGGAAACAAAAGAGTCAGTAATTAGAAAAATTCAACGTATCAGTACACCTGGTTTACGTAAATACGTGGGGTCTTCAGAGATGCCTAGAGTATTAAACGGTCTTGGTATTGCTATTGTTTCAACATCAAAAGGTGTTATGACAAACAAAAAAGCAAAACAAGAGAATGTTGGAGGAGAAGTTTTATGTTACGTTTATTAAACCTGAGAGATGAGTAGAATTGGAAAAAACCCAGTTAGCATCGCACAAGGTGTAGATGTAAGCATTAAAGACAACGTTATTACTGTAAAAGGAAAGTTAGGTGAATTATCACAAACTATTTCTGAAGGAATTACGGTAAGTATTGAAGATAACACTATCACTTTAGATAGAGCTTCAGAAAGTAAAGACCATAAAGCACAACATGGTTTAATGAGAGCATTGATCAATAATATGATCGAAGGTGTTTCTAAAGGATGGACTAAAGATTTAGAATTGGTAGGTGTTGGTTATAGAGCATCGAATCAAGGACAAAAGTTAGATTTAGCTTTAGGTTTCTCACATAATATTGTTTTAAACTTGGCTCCAGAAGTTAAAGTTGAAACTATTTCAGAGAAAGGGAAAAACCCAATCATTAAATTAACTTCGTTTGATAAACAATTAGTTGGTCAAGTAGCTGCAAAGATTCGTTCTTTCAGAACTCCAGAACCTTATAAAGGTAAAGGTGTTAAGTTTGTTGGTGAAGTATTAAGAAGAAAAGCAGGTAAGTCTGCATAATATATAGCATTATGGCATTATCAAAGCTACAAAGAAGAGCTAGAATTAAGCGTAGAATTAGAAAGATCGTTTCTGGTACTGCTACTAAACCAAGATTATCGGTTTATAGGAGTAACAAAGAGATTTATGCGCAACTAGTAGACGATGTAAACGGAGTTACTTTAGCTTCTGTTTCATCTAGAGATAAAGAAATAAAAGCAAGTTCTAAAGCTGAGGCAGCTACTGCAGTAGGAAAATCAATTGCAGAAAAAGCTACCAAATCAGGTATTGAAACAGTTGCTTTCGATAGAAATGGTTATTTATACCATGGTAGAGTTAAAGTATTAGCAGAAGCTGCAAGAGAAGCTGGTTTAAAATTTTAAGAAATTATGCAAGGTTATAAAAACGTAGAAAGAGTTAAACCAAGCGGATTAGAGCTTGTAGATAGATTAGTTGGTGTACAACGTGTAACTAAAGTAACAAAAGGGGGTAGAGCATTTGGTTTCTCTGCAATCGTTGTTGTTGGTGATGGTAATGGTGTTGTAGGTCATGGTTTAGGAAAATCTAAGGATGTTTCTTCTGCTATTGCAAAAGCAGTAGAAGATGCAAAGAAAAATTTAGTAAGAATACCTATTTTAGAAGGTACTTTACCTCATGAGCAAAAAGGTAAGTTTGGTGGTGCAAAAGTATTCATCAAGCCTGCTTCTCCTGGTACAGGGGTTATTGCTGGTGGTGCAGTTCGTGCAGTATTAGAATCTGTTGGTGTACATGATGTATTATCAAAATCTCAAGGTTCTTCAAATCCTCACAATGCAGTAAAGGCAACTTTTGATGCTTTACTTCAATTAAGAAGTGCAGCAGCAATTGCTAAGCAAAGAGGTATATCTTTAGAAAAAGTATTTAACGGATAAATCTAGAAGAGATGGCAAAAATTAAGGTTACACAAGTAAAAAGTCAAATCGGGCGTTTAAAGAATCAGAAAAGAACTTTAGAGGCTTTAGGTTTACGTAGATTAAACCAAACTGTTGAGCATGAGGCAACTCCATCAATCGTTGGTATGGTAAATAAAGTTTCACATTTGGTTTCTGTAGAGGAGTCAAAATAAGATATTTAAAATGAGTAGTTTACACAACTTAACACCAGCAGAAGGATCTGTTAAAAAAGGGAAAAGAATCGCACGTGGTGAAGGTTCTGGTCATGGAGGAACTTCTACAAGAGGTCACAAAGGGGCTAAATCTCGTTCAGGTTATTCTAGAAAAATAGGTTTTGAGGGTGGTCAAATGCCACTTCAAAGACGTGTGCCAAAATTTGGTTTCACGAACATAAACCGTAAAGAATATCAAGGTATCAATTTAGATAAATTACAATCTTTAGTTGATGCAGGGAAAATAAAAGATACAGTAGATTTAGATACTTTAGTAGCTAATAGATTGGCAGGTAAGAATGACTTGGTTAAGATATTAGGTAATGGAGAATTAAAAGCTAAATTAAATATAACTGTACATAAATTTACAGCATCAGCAAAAGCGGCAATTGAAGCTGCTGGAGGAGAAGCTGTTACTTTATAAGATCTCGTAAATGATGAATTTTATTAATAGATTAAAAGACATTTTCAGTATTGAAGAATTAAAAAACAAAATTCTTCTAACAATTGGTTTAATTGCTGTGTATCGTTTTATGGCTGCTGTTCCTTTACCAGGCGTAGATCCATTACAACTTGCAGCTTTAAAAGAAAGTACAGATGGTGGTCTTTTAGGTTTATTGAATGCATTTACAGGAGGGGCATTTGCTAGAGCGTCAGTAATGGCACTTGGTATTATGCCATATATTTCTGCATCTATTGTAGTTCAGTTAATGGGAATAGCTGTTCCTTATTTACAGAAGTTACAGAAAGATGGAGAAAGTGGACGTAAAAAAATTACACAAATAACTAGATGGTTAACAATAGCTATTACTTTAGTGCAAGCACCAACGTATATTACAGCTATTAAAACTCAATTTGGTCTTGGTCCTGAAGCCTTTTTGGTAAGTGGAGCAACATTTTGGGTTTCATCAATAATCATTTTAACTGCAGGTACTATTTTTGCAATGTGGTTAGGAGAGCGTATTACAGATAAAGGTGTTGGTAATGGTATATCATTATTAATTACTGTTGGTATTATTGCTAACTTTCCTGCTGCATTTTTACAAGAGTTTGTTGCTAAAACAACAAATGCTGGTGCAGGTGGAGTAATGATGATCTTAATTGAAATCATTGTTTGGTTCGTAGTAATTTTACTTACTGTTTTATTAGTTACTGCTGTAAGAAAAATTGCAGTTCAATATGCTAGAAGAACAGTTGCAGGAAACGTACAAAATGTTGCAGGGAGTAGAGATTATATTCCTTTAAAATTAAATGCAGCTGGTGTAATGCCTATTATTTTTGCACAAGCAATAATGTTTATTCCTATGGCTTTAGCTCAGAGGTTTCCATTTATGGCAAGTTTGCAAGATATTAATGGCTTAGGTTACAATGTGATTTTTGCATTGTTAATTATCATTTTTAGTTTTTTCTATACAGCGATTACTATTCCTACGAATAAAATGGCTGAAGATTTAAAAAGAAGTGGTGGTTTTATACCAGGAATAAGACCAGGTAAAGATACTGCAGAACGTTTAGATTCTGTTTTATCTAGAATTACATTTCCAGGTTCTTTATTTTTAGCGGCTTTATCAATTTTGCCAGCAATTGTAGTTCAGTTTGGAGTACAACAGAGTTGGGCAATGTTTTACGGAGGTACATCACTAATCATTATGGTTGGTGTTGCTATAGATACATTACAACAAATTAATTCCTATTTATTAAATCGTCATTATGATGGTTTAATGAAAACAGGAAACAGCAATAGAAAATCGAATAAATAGTATGGCTAAACAATCAGCAATTCAACAAGATGGGACTATTACAGAAGCATTATCAAATGCAATGTTTCGTGTAGAATTAGAAAACGGTCATATTGTTACGGCTCATATATCAGGTAAAATGCGAATGCATTATATTAAACTTTTACCAGGTGATAAGGTAAAGTTAGAAATGAGTCCATACGATTTAACGAAAGCAAGAATTACTTACAGATACTAAAAACAAAACAGATGAAAGTTAGAGCATCAGTTAAAAAGAGAAGTGCCGACTGCAAAATAGTGCGCAGAAAAGGTAGATTATACGTGATTAATAAACAAAATCCTAGATTTAAACAAAGACAAGGGTAATGGCAAGAATAGCAGGTATTGATATTCCAAAGAATAAAAGAGGAGTTATTGCTTTAACTTACATCTTTGGTATAGGAAACAGCAGAGCTAAAAAAGTTTTAGCAGAAGCTAAGGTTGATGAAAGCATTAAAGTTCAAGATTGGACTGATGAGCAAATCGCAGCAATTAGAGAGCAAGTAGGATCTTTCACAATTGAAGGTGAATTACGTTCTGAGGTACAAATAAACATCAAACGTTTGATGGATATTGGTTGTCAAAGAGGTATTCGTCATAGATTAGGTCTTCCTCTAAGAGGTCAAAGAACCAAAAACAATTCTCGTACAAGAAAAGGTAAGAGAAAAACAGTAGCTAACAAGAAGAAATAAGTTAGAGATTAAACTAGTTGTTAACTGGTAGTGTGCCGTATTTAGATACAATTTACTATTAAGTGATGACTGAACAACAAATATTATGGCAAAAGCAAGTTCAAAAAAACGTAAGGTTATAATTGATGCGATTGGAGAAGCTCACGTAAGTGCAACTTTTAACAACATCATTATTTCTTTAACAAATAAAAAAGGTGATGTTATATCTTGGTCATCTGCAGGTAAAATGGGTTTTAGAGGTTCTAAAAAGAATACTCCATATGCAGCTCAATTAGCAGCAGAAGATTGTGCAAATGTAGCAAAAGAAGCAGGTTTACGTAAAGTAAAAGTTTATGTAAAAGGGCCAGGTAATGGTAGAGAATCTGCAATTAGATCTATCCACAATGCAGGTATTGAAGTAACAGAAATTATTGATGTTACACCAATTCCACATAATGGATGTCGTCCACCAAAAAGAAGAAGAGTATAATTATATTTTAATCGATTAGGAAAAAGATTTTCGAAGGATAAGCCTTAATTCATAATCCCTAATCATAACAAAAAAGAAATGGCAAGATATACAGGACCAAAAACTAAAATTGCTCGTAAATTTGGCGAGGCAATTTTCGGAGAAGATAAGAACTTCGAAAAAAGAAATTTTCCTCCAGGACAACATGGAAATGCGAGAAGAAGAGGAAAGAAATCTGAATATGCAACTCAGTTAATGGAGAAGCAAAAAGCGAAATATACTTATGGTATTTTAGAGCGTCAATTCAGTAACTTGTTTAAAAAAGCATCTGCATCTCAAGGAATTACAGGTGAAATCTTATTACAATTATGTGAATCTCGTTTAGATAACGTTGTTTACAGAATGGGGGTTTCAAATTCTAGAAGTGGAGCTCGTCAATTAGTATCTCACAGACATATTACTGTAAATGGTGAAATCGTTAACATTCCATCATACAGTTTAAAAGAAGGAGATGTTGTTGCAGTTAGAGAAAAATCTAAATCTTTAGTGGCTATCGAGGATGCATTAGCATCTAACAATAATGTATTCGAATGGTTAACTTGGAATAATGATACTAAATCAGGAACTTTTGTTAAGGTACCAGAAAGATTACAAATTCCAGAAAACATTAAAGAGCAATTAATCGTAGAATTATATTCTAAGTAATAAATTAATCATATTGGTATTTGGCCAAAGGGTTTTTAGTATTTCTTCACACTCAAAAACCGCGCAACTAAATAACAATTAAAAAGAAGAACAAATGGCAATTTTAAATTTTCAGAAACCTGATAAAGTAATAATGATTGAATCTACAGATTTTTCTGGAAGATTTGAGTTTAGACCTTTAGAGCCAGGTTTTGGATTAACAGTAGGTAATGCTTTAAGAAGAGTATTATTATCTTCATTAGAAGGATTTGCAATTACGTCATTAAGAATTGATGGTGTAGAGCACGAATTCTCAACGGTTTCAGGAATCGTAGAAGATGTTACTGAAATTATATTAAACTTAAAACAAGTTCGTTTTAAGAAGCAGATTGATGAAACAGATAGAGAAACTGTATCAGTTTCAATATCTGGTCAAGAGCAATTTACAGCAGGAGATTTACAGAAGTTTATTTCTGGTTTTCAAGTATTGAACCCAGATTTAGTAATCTGTAATATGGATAAATCTGTAAAATTGAATGCAGAAATCACAATTGAAAAAGGTAGAGGATTTGTACCTGCAGAAGAAAACAAAAAAGCTTCTGCACCTATTGGAACAATCTTTACAGATTCTATTTACACTCCAATAAAGAATGTAAAATATGCAATTGAGAACTTTCGTGTAGAGCAAAAGACAGATTATGAAAAATTAGTTTTCGATATCGATACTGATGGATCAATCAATCCTAAAGATGCTTTAACAGAAGCTGCTAAAATTTTAATTCACCATTTTATGTTATTCTCTGATGAGCGTATCACTTTAGAGGCTGATGAAATTGCACAGACTGAAACATATGATGAGGAATCATTACATATGCGTCAGTTATTGAAAACTAGATTAATCGATATGGATTTATCTGTAAGAGCTTTAAATTGTTTAAAAGCTGCAGAAGTAGATACATTAGGAGATTTAGTTTCATTTAACAAGAGTGATTTAATGAAGTTTAGAAACTTTGGAAAAAAATCATTAACAGAACTAGAAGAATTAGTTATTGTTAAAGGTTTAAGTTTTGGAATGGATTTAACAAAATATAAATTAGATAGAGATTAACCTTTCATAGTTTGCTCCTCAAAATGGGTAGATGCAAGATGAAAGAATAAACAAAGGTCATGAGACACGGAAAAAAACACAATCATTTAGGTAGAAAGACAGCGCATAGAAAAGCGATGTTAGCAAATATGGCTTGTTCATTAATTGAGCACAAACGTATTAATACCACAGTTGCAAAAGCAAAAGCATTAAGAGTTTTTGTAGAGCCATTAATTACTAAATCTAAATCAGATACAACTCACAACAGACGTATAGTATTTTCATACTTACGTGACAAGTATGCAGTAACTGAGCTTTTTAGAGAAGTATCTGTAAAGGTAGCTGATAGACCAGGTGGTTATATTCGTATCATTAAATTAGGAAATCGTCAAGGAGATAATGCTCCTATGGCTATGGTTGAGTTAGTTGATTACAACGAACTTTATAATCCTAAAGGTGCAAAAGCTAAAAAATCTACACGTAGAAGTAGAAGAGGAGGTTCTAAGAAAACTGAAACTGCTCAAGTAGAAAATACTTCAACTGAAGAGAAATCAGAGGAATAAAAAATGAAGATTTTTTTAAAATATATAGAGGGATAAGCGTTTACGTTTATCCCTTTTTTTGTAAATAAAAAGTAATAACTCTTTTAGCTAAAAATAAGCTTATATCTTATTTTTGTAAAACTTTTTCTGTATGGCAGAAAATAAACAGAATAAAAAATGAAATATCAACAAAGAAAAAAAGCGTTAGTATTATTAGCAGATGGTACTATTTTTTATGGTAAGTCTGTAGGAATAGAAGGTTCAGCAACTGGTGAAATTTGTTTTAATACTGGAATGACGGGTTATCAAGAAATCTTTACAGATCCTTCTTACTTTGGTCAGTTAATGGTAACTACCAATGCTCATATAGGTAATTACGGAGTGAATGATAATGAAGTAGAATCAGATTCAATTAAAATATCAGGTTTAATTTGTAGAAACTTTAGTTTTACACATTCTAGAGTAGATTCTAATGGCAATTTATTAGACTGGTTTAAAAAACATAATCTTGTTGCGATTTCAGATGTTGATACTAGAGCGCTTGTTTCTTATATTAGAGACAATGGAGCAATGAATGCCATAATTTCTACAGATGTAGATAATATTGAAAGCCTTAAAAAGCAATTAGCAGCTGTACCAAGTATGGAAGGATTAGAATTGGCCTCTAAAGTATCTACTAAAGAACCTTATTTTATTGGTGAAGAAGATGCACCTATAAAAATATCGGCACTAGATATTGGTATCAAAAAAAATATATTAAGAAACTTAGCAAAAAGAGGAGCATATATAAAAGTGTTTCCATATAATTCTAGATTTGAAGATTTAGAAAGTTTTAATCCTGATGGTTATTTTATTTCTAACGGTCCTGGAGATCCAGAGCCTTTAACAGAAGCAATTGAAGTAGCTAAAGAGATTATTAAAAGAGATTTACCGCTTTTTGGAATTTGTTTAGGGCATCAAGTTATAGCATTGGCAAACGGAATTTCTACTTACAAAATGCATAATGGTCATAGAGGAATTAATCATCCTATAAAAAACCTTTTAACGGGTAAAGGAGAAATTACTTCTCAAAACCATGGTTTTGCCATTAATAGAGAAGAAACAGAAGCTAATCCTGTTGTAGAAATTACACACATTCATTTAAATGATAATACTGTTGCTGGTATTAGTATGAAAGACAAAAAAGTGTTTTCTGTGCAGTACCATCCAGAAGCTAGTCCAGGACCAAACGATTCTGTGTATTTATTCGATCAATTTATAGATAGTTTGGGCAAGAATAAAGAAGTTTCGTCTACACTTTAAGGTTATTAATCGAAATTTACCTGTTTTTCAAGTGGTATTAATTCCTGATTTATAATATAATAGTATATTTGAAGTGTGATGTAAAAATCACATTTCTTTTTCATAGCAATTTTCCCACTCAATTTTATTGAGTGGGTTTTTTGATTTTAGGATACTCAGCAAACGTTTTCGTAATTATTCAAAACCAAATTATTAAATCTATACAACATTTTGTAATTTAGCAATGACTAATCAAAGCTCTGTATAATTGAGCTTTAAATCTATAAAAATGAGTATAATTATAAGTGTACATGCACGTCAAATATTTGATTCAAGAGGTAACCCAACTGTAGAAGTAGATGTTACTACAGAAAACGGAATTGTAGGTAGAGCTGCTGTTCCTTCAGGTGCTTCTACAGGAGAACATGAAGCTGTAGAACTTAGAGATGGTGGTAAAGATTACATGGGTAAAGGAGTTTTAAAAGCTGTAGAAAATGTAAACAATACTATTGCAGAAGAACTTTTAGGTGTTTCTGTTTTTGAGCAAAACGCAATAGATCAATTAATGATTGATTTAGATGGTACTAGCAATAAATCAAAATTAGGTGCAAATGCAATTTTAGGTGTATCATTAGCAGCAGCTAAAGCAGCAGCAAATGAATTAGGAATGCCTTTATATAGATATGTTGGTGGTGTTTCTGCAAACACCTTACCATTACCAATGATGAATATCATTAATGGTGGTTCGCATTCAGATGCTCCAATTGCATTTCAAGAATTTATGGTTATGCCTGTAAAAGCAAATAATTTTTCTGAAGCAATGAAAATGGGTTCTGAAATTTTTCATAACCTAAAGAAGGTTTTACACGATAGAAATTTATCAACAGCAGTAGGTGATGAAGGTGGTTTTGCGCCAACTTTAGAAGGTACAGAAGATGCTTTAGATACTATTGCTTTGGCCGTTGAAAATGCGGGTTATTCTTTTGGTGATGAAATTATGATTGCCTTAGACTGTGCAGCAGCAGAGTTTTATGTTGATGGTGCATACGATTACACTAAGTTTGAGGGTAGTAAAGGTAAAGTAAGAACTAGCCAAGAGCAAGCAGATTATTTAGCTGAGTTAGCAGCCAATTATCCTATTATATCTATTGAAGATGGTATGGATGAAAATGATTGGGATGGTTGGAAATACCTTACAGAAAAAATTGGCGATAAAGTTCAATTAGTAGGTGATGATTTATTTGTTACTAATGTAGAGAGATTATCAAAAGGTATTGACAATGGTATCGCAAATTCAATATTAATTAAAGTAAATCAAATTGGTACTTTAACAGAAACCATAGCTGCAGTAAATATGGCTAAAAATGCTGGATATACTTCTGTAATGTCTCACAGATCTGGAGAAACTGAAGACAATACCATTGCAGATTTAGCAGTAGCTTTAAACTGTGGTCAAATTAAAACTGGTTCTGCTTCACGTTCAGACAGAATGGCTAAGTACAATCAATTATTAAGAATTGAAGAAGCTTTAGGAGCAACTGCTTACTTTCCAAAAGAGAAAGCTTTTAAGATATAATACAATTATCATATTTTATATAAAAACCTTGCAATATTCTTGCAAGGTTTTCTTGTTTATTAAGGTATTGTTAAATAAATCAATTTTATGTTTTAATACTAAAAATCTATATCTGTATCCTTTTAAAATATTTTAAAATATGGTATCTTCGTGCAAGGAAAAATTTTATTAAAAAATACATAAATGCCAGATATAGCTAAATTACATATTGGAGATAATTCTTACGAATTTCCTCTAGTAAAAGGAACAGAAGATGAAGTTGCAATTGATATAAAATCATTAAGAGGTGCAACAAATGGAGTGATTACAATCGATCCTGGTTTTAAAAATACAGGTTCTTGTGAAAGTGCCATTACATTTTTAGATGGTGAAAAAGGTATTTTAAGATATAGAGGTTATCCAATAGAGCAATTGGCAGAGAAAGCAGACTTTTTGGAAGTTGCTTATGCTTTAATTTTTGGTGATTTACCAACTACTGAGCAATTAGAGAAATTTCATTCAGATATTAAATCTAAATCTGTTGTTGATGATGATGTTAAAAAGATTTTAGATGCTTTTCCAAAAACGGCTCACCCAATGGGTATTTTGTCTTCATTAACAAGTGCGCTTACTGCTTTTAATCCTTCTTCTGTAAATGTAGATTCAGAGGAAGATATGTATAGAGCAATTGTTAAAATATTAGGGAAGTTCCCTGTTTTAGTAGCATGGACAATGCGTAAAAAACAAGGATTGCCTTTAAACTACGGTTCTAAGTCTTTAGGGTATGTAGAAAATATTATGCAAATGATGTTTGAGCAGCCAAATGAAACTTATGAAATGAATACCATTGTAAAAGATGCTTTAGATAAATTATTAATTTTACATGCAGATCATGAGCAAAACTGTTCTACATCTACAGTAAGAATAGTTGGATCTTCTCATGCTGGTTTATTTGCTTCTTTATCTGCAGGTATTTCTGCACTTTGGGGGCCATTACATGGTGGTGCTAACCAAGCAGTATTAGAAATGCTAGAAGCTATTAAAGAAGATGGTGGAGATACTAAAAAGTACATGGCTAAAGCAAAAGATAAGAACGATCCATTTAGATTAATGGGCTTTGGTCATAGAGTTTATAAAAACTTCGATCCAAGAGCAAAAATCATTAAGAAGGCTGCAGATGAAGTATTAAATAGTTTAGGTGTTAATGATCCTATTTTAGAAATAGCAAAAGGATTAGAAGAAGAAGCTTTAAACGATCCTTACTTCGTAGACCGTAAACTATATCCAAATGTAGATTTCTATTCAGGTATTATTTACAGAGCAATGGGTATTCCTGTAGAAATGTTTACAGTAATGTTTGCTTTAGGGCGTTTACCAGGTTGGATTGCACAATGGAAAGAAATGAGATTAAATAAAGAGCCAATAGGTAGACCACGTCAAATCTATACTGGTGAAACAGAAAGATCTTTTACATCTATTGAAAACAGATAATAAACTATTATTTATACTATAAAATTAAAAGCTTCATAAATTATGAAGCTTTTTTTATAATCAATAAAATGATAAAACTAAATATTACTAACGAAACTTCTAAGTTAAAGGCTGTAGTTTTAGGAACAGCAAAAAGTGTTGGGCCAATACCTAAACCAGAAGATTGTTATGATCCAAAAAGTTTAGAGCATGTTTTAGCTGGCACTTATCCTAAAGAACAAGATATGGTTCAAGAAATGGAGGAGGTAGCTGCTGTATTAAAGAAATACAATGTAGATGTTTACAGGCCAGAAATCATAGAAGACTATAATCAAATATTCTCTAGAGATATTGCTTTTGTAATTGATGATAAATTGGTAAAAGCAAATATACTTCCAGATAGGGAAAAAGAATATTTGGCTATTCAGCATGTTTTAGATTTAATTGGTTCTGAAAATATAATTCAACTTCCTGAAGAATGCCATGTTGAAGGTGGTGATGTTATGCCTTGGAATGACTATTTATTTGTAGGTACGTATTCAGGAGAAGATTACCCAGATTTTATAACGGCAAGAACAAATTCAGCAGCAGTAAATGAGTTGCAAAAACAGTTTCCAGATAAAATTGTAAAACCTTTTGAATTAAGAAAGTCAAATACCAATGCTAAAGAAAATGCATTGCATTTAGATTGCTGTTTTCAACCAATTGGTAAAAACAAGGCAATTTTACATAAAAACGGATTCTTAATAGAGGATGAATATAATTGGTTAAAAAATTACTTTGGTGAAGAAAATATCTTTGAAATAACCAAAGAAGAAATGTACAATATGAATAGTAATGTATTTTCTATTTCTGAAGATGTAGTAATATCTGAAGTCAACTTTAAAAGATTAAATACTTGGTTAAGAGAAAATGGTTTTACGGTTGAAGAAGTGCATTATTCAGAGATTGCCAAGCAAGAAGGTTTGTTAAGGTGTTCTACAATGCCTTTAATTAGAGAATAAAAAAAACGCTGCATAAAGCAGCGTTTTTGTTTTGTAAAATCGAAATAATATTAAGGTAATAATACTGTGTCTATAGCATGTACAACACCATTTGTAGCTTGTACATCGTTGGTAGCAGGACTTACAATTATATTTACAGTTTGATTGCTTGAAGTTTTTATTTGTGCTCCAGAAGTTAAATCAATTGTAATACTTCCTCCTATAACTGGCACATCTCCATTAGATAATTGCTTGGCCTGAACATTTAAACCATTCACAACATGGTACTTTAAAACAGCATCTAACGTTGCAATTGGTACATCTGTCAAGCTATTCCAATTTTGATTTGAATCTAATAAATCTTGAAAAGCATCATTGGTAGGTGCAAAAACTGTAAAAGGTCCATCACCATTTAAGATAGATACAAAATCTGTAGTATGTCTAGAGTCCGTTAAAGCAGCCACTAAGCTTGTAAAACCGCTGTTATTAAGTGCAATAGTAACCACATTTGGAGGTAACATCACTTTATCAATAACATGTACAATTCCATTAGATGCATTTACATCTGTTGTTAATGGTGTTGCAGTACCATTAAATGAAACACCTCCAGTTACTTCTACTTGCAAAGAAATTGCTTCGTTATTTGGCCCAGTTGACAATGTGTTTACATAAGTGTCAGATAATTCACTAGACATAACTTCGCTATCTAAAACATGAAACAATAAGACCGCTCTTAAAGTTTCTACAGGAATATCATTTATTGTATTCCAATCAGCATTTGAATCTAATAATTCTTGAAAAGCATCATTTGTAGGTGCAAATACTGTAAAATTACCATCACTAGATAAAGTGCCAGCAAGATCTGCTCTTGTTACTGCTGCTGCTAATTCTGTTAAATTATTATTTAAAGCAACATCGACAATTGTGTTTGTTTGAGGAGTAACATTATTATCATCATCATCATTACAAGATGAGAATAAAATTAGCACTACTAAAACCGATAAAAATTTTGAAATTGTTTTCATTTGAATTGGGGTATTAATTATTGTTTAAATATTTTTTGATAAAATTAAACAGAATTAACATTTGAAACTGTTAAACAAATGATAAAATTTGGTGCAGAATATTGAACATTCTTATTCTTACTGTAAAATAAAAAGCATAATTTTACACTTTAATTAGAAATTAATGCAACAAACTACGAATTCAATATTGATGATTCGTCCTGTAAACTTTAGGATGAATGAGCAAACAGCGGTTAATAATTACTATCAAGAAGATTTAAGTATTAAGAATGTAGAGATTAATAAAAAGGCGCAATTAGAATTTGATGATTATGTTAACAAGCTAAAATCTTTTGGAATTAATGTAATTGTAATTTCAGATAATTTAGAAAATGATACTCCAGATTCTATCTTTCCAAATAACTGGATTTCTTTTCATGCAAATGGTACAGTTGCAATTTATCCGATGTTTGCAGAGAATAGAAGGTTAGAACGAAGAGAAGATGTTTTAGAAAAGCTTGAAGAAAATGGTTTTGTAATTGAGAGTGTTGTTGATTATACGTCTGCAGAAGAACAAAACATTTTTTTAGAGGGTACAGGAAGCATGATTTTAGATAGAAAAAATCAAAAGGCATATTGTGCATTATCTCCAAGAGCAGACGAAGAACTGTTTATTGAGTTTTGTGAAGATTTTGAGTATACTCCCGTTATTTTTACTGCAAATCAAACTGTAAATGGAGCTAGAGAAGCCATTTATCATACTAATGTTATGATGTGTGTTGCAGAAACTTTTGCTGTAATCTGCTTGTCTTGCATAGATGATAAAAAAGAGCGTAAGCACGTTTTAAAATCTTTAAAAGAAGATAAAAAAGAGGTGATAGATATTTCTGAAGAGCAAGTAACTAATTTTGCAGGGAATATGTTGCAAGTGCAAGGTGCCAATAATGAACGTTTCTTAATCATGAGTCAATCTGCTTATGATTGTTTAACCAAAGACCAAATAAATAGAATTCAAAAGCATTGTAAGATAATTTCTAGTTCTTTATCTACAATTGAAACTTGTGGAGGAGGAAGTGCAAGATGTATGATGGCCGAAGTTTTTTTACCAAAACAATAAAAAATGGGGTTACTTTTATTAGCATTAGCTCCTGTAGTAGTTATCTTGATTTATATTTATGTAAAAGATAAATATGAGAAAGAACCCATAGGCCTTCTAGTTAAAAACTTTTTATTAGGTGCTATAGTAAGTATAATAATAACTGTTGTGTTAGGCTTTGCAGCAAACATTATTTTTCCTGTAACAGATGAAAAAGATATTTTTCAACAATTTGTAAAAGCGTTCTTTGTGGTAGCGTTAGTAGAAGAATTTTCAAAATATATTATTGTAAAATACTACTCACAGAAAAAAACTGATTTTAATGAGCCTTTTGATGGTATAGTGTATGCAGTAGTTGTTTCTATGGGTTTTGCAGCCTTAGAAAATGTTCTTTACGTTTATCAATATGGAGTAGCAACAGGTTTAACCAGAGCTTTTACTGCAGTGCCTGCACATGCAACTTTCGGAATTTTAATGGGTTACTTTATGGGCAAGGCTAAGTTTTCTGAAAATCGTGTTAAATACAATTTATTAGGATTGCTAATTGCCACACTTTTTCATGGAGCCTATGACTTTTTTCTATTTATAAACTTTATTCCAGGTATTGCTATTGGTGCGTTTGTTTCTTTAATAATCGGAATTGTATTGTCTAGAAAAGCAATAAAAAAACACCAATCAATTTCTCATTTTAAAGCTTAATCAGCTTTTTGGTTATTGCTGACTCATTCTCAAAATTTACTTTTACCAAATACATTCCTTTAGGTAAATTACTAATATTTACTTGAGAACTCATATTAGTCAATTTAAAAACTTCCTTACCTAAAGTACTGTAAATAGAAAGACTTTTAACGTGGGCATAATTAGAAAAATTAATAAAGTCAGAGGCAGGATTAGGAGTAATTGTAAAATTTTTTAATTCTTGGTTTTTAGTGCTTAAGGTTTTTAATCGATCGTCTTTAAACTCATATAATTTTTGAGTCAAACTTATTCCATTGCTATCTACTTTTTCTCTAGAAATATAGAATTTTCCGTTATCAAAAGAGGTAATTGCTTCTACCTGGCTAAATTGTTCTAATTGAGAAGAGGATAAGGTAGTTTTATCAAAACCAGCAAAAAAGATGTCCTCACTAAATATTGGGCTTCTCCTTATATATATTATAAACGGATTTGCTGCAGAATCAGAACCACAAATCAAGTATGCTTCACTATTAACTGTTGCTCCAGTTATTAAGCCTTCTACATCACCAGTACTAATTTTTTCAGCAGTATAATTCCCTATAGCTTTTGGTATTTTATATAAGTTACTTTTTAAATCGGCCCAGTTTTTAGAAAAAATGTATAATGAATTGTCAATAACCACAAATGCTTCTGCATCAAAATTATGCATGTTAGTTCTTACAGTAAAATCAGTTTGATCTTCGTAGGCAAAACTTATTGTTTCTGCAGTTACAGTATCGCTTGCTAGGTAATCAGATTTTGCAATTCTGTATATTTTTAAATCGGTTCTATCTCCATTATTATTTCCAAAATCACCAATATAAATGTAAGTTTCATCTTCTGTAATATCTTCCCAATCTACATTTGTGGCATTTGAAATTGTTACAGTTCTTAATAAATTACCAGTTAAACTATCTAATTCGTACAAATTGGCAGCATCACCACTATCATTATGTGTAATTATTTTTCCATCAAGAAATAGCAGTCCAGAAGTTTCTGAAATTTCACTAGGCAAGTCAAATTTATCTTTAAAGTTTTCAATTTGAGAAAATCCTAAATTGACAGAAAGAATAAACAGCAGAAAAAGAACAATTTTTTTAATCATAAGTTAGTTTTTTAATGCTTCAACTACAATTTTTCCTGTTGAAGAATTTGGAGCTTCTATGCCTAGCAAGTTAGCCATTGTTGGTGCAATGTCAGTAATTTCATAACGTTTTTTAGAAACACCCCTTTTAATTCCTTTTCCATAAAAGATTATAGGAATGTGTGTGTCATAAGAATAACCAGAACCGTGTGAAGTTCCTGTTTTTGATCTTGATAATGTTGCAGGATAAGGAATTAGCATTACATCTCCAGACAATTTTTGATTATATCCATTCTGTAATGAATTCATAATACCCTCTGTAAAATGGGTGGTTTGTAGAGTTTTGGCAGTAACTGCTTTGTAAATGCCTTCTAAATTTTCCAATTCACTTACAATTTTATCTGCTACTTCGTTCTTTGTAAAACCTAAAGCCTCAATCTTATTTTTATTTAAGAAAATTTGATAGTTAGAAATATTGTTTACAAATTCATTAGAGTTAAAATACTTTTTAGTAATTGACGAAATAGAATCTCTAAGCTGATTAATCTTTAAATAGTGAGCAGGTATTTTTAGCGATTGCAAATAAGAAGGTACATGAACAGCAGCATGATCTGCAGTTAAGAAAAGCGTATAATTATCTTTACCAACCTTGTTGTCTAAAAATTTAAAAAAATCTGATAAATCTCTATCTAGCTTTAAATAAGTGTCCTCTATTTCAACAGAGGCTGGCCCATATTGATGACCAATATAATCTGTAGATGAAAAACTGATGGCTAAAAAATCGGTATGCTTGCTTTTACCAAGTTTTTCACCCAGAATTGCAGCTTTTGCAAAATCTACAGTTAATGTATTACCTTCAGGTATCGCCTTGAGTATATTGTAATTGCCATTCTGATTTCTAAGTTGAGGGATTTTATGAGGAAAAGTAGGTGTGGTTTCACCTCTGAATAAACCTTCAAAATTATTGTTATCAGCAATACTTTTAGTGTATGTATCTATATCAAAAAGGGTAGTCCAAGGTTCTATTAAATATTTATTTGCTTTTCCAGATAAATTAAAATCTGTAACCCATTTTGGTAATGCATTCATGTAAAATGAACTTGAAATAAATTTACCCTCATTACCACCATCAAACCAATAAGCACCATTGGCAGTGTGGCCTGCAGGCAAAATTGCAGATCTGTCTTTTATAGCTATACCTATTGATTTTCCTTGTGAAACTTGATGTAATTTTAGTTGATCAGCTAAAGTCGAAGTAAATAATCTGTGAGGCGATTTTTTACCAGCTTTCCCACTGTTACCAACAGTTTCATAATTAGCATCATCTACGCAATAAATAGTCTTATTCAAAAATTTATCATACCAATTATTAGAAATAATTCCATGATTATTAGGTGTTGTTCCACTATAAATTGTTGCATGACCAACTGCAGTATAAGTTGGAATTAAATTGTAATGTGCGTTTTCTAGTGAAAATCCATCATTTAATAATCGCTTAAATCCATCATCTGTAAAACGATCTGAGAAACGTGTTAAGTAATCATATCGCATTTGATCAATCACGATTCCAATTACTAATTTAGGATTGTTTTTTATAGTTTCATTTGCTGTAAAACTTAAAAAAAATAAAGAGGTGAAAATATATACTATGTATTTCTTCATGAGTTGTTAAATCTAATTCATAACAAAAGTAAATATTTTTTATTTTGAATACGCGAATTAGATATTGTCTAAATGTTATTTCTTAATTTAGCGTAAAAATAAATCTGTGAATTACATAGAACACATTGGTAAATATTATTTAATGCTAAAGCAGGTTTTTAAAAGACCCCAAAAAGCTAGGGTGTTTTATGATGCTTTACTAAAAGAAATTGAAGAATTAGGTCTAAAATCTTTGGGCATTATTCTATTCATTTCTTTCTTTATAGGTGGTGTAATTGCATTACAAACTGCCTTAAATTTAGATAGTGCTTTTATACCCAGATCTTTAATTGGTTTTGCAGCCAAAAGATCAATAATTTTAGAATTTGCACCTACTTTCTGCTCTATAATTTTAGCAGGTAAAGTTGGGTCTTATATAACCTCTAGTATTGGTACTATGAGGGTTACAGAACAAATTGATGCTTTAGAAGTAATGGGTATCAATTCATTGAATCACTTAGTTTTACCAAAGGTAATTGCTACAGTTTTCTTTTATCCTTTTTTAATTACTTTAGGAATGGTTTTAGGGATGTTTGGGGGTTGGTTAGCAGGTGTGCTTTCGGGTCTTTTTAGTGGTGTAAATTATATAGAAGGTTTACAAACAGACTTTCAACCGTTTTTAATAGTTTATGCGCTTATCAAAACCTTAGTATTTGCTTTTCTGATAGCTACAGTGCCTTCATATCATGGTTATTATGTAAAAGGAGGCTCAATAGCAGTAGGTAAGGCAAGTACACAATCTGTAGTTTGGACAACCATTTTAATAGTGATAGCAAATTACTTTTTAACACAAATGCTACTTACATAAATGATAGAAGTTAAAGATTTAAGAAAAGGCTTTGGAGATGTAGAGGTATTAAAAGGTATTTCTACCACATTTCATCCAGGAAAAACAAGTTTGATTATTGGTCAAAGTGGTGCAGGTAAAACTGTTTTCCTAAAATCATTAATTGGGTTGCACACACCAGAAGGAGGTACCATTTCTTTTGATGGTAGAATAAATACAAATTTTAGTATCGAAGAGAAAAGACAATGGAGACAAGAAATTGGTATGGTTTTTCAAGGAAGTGCCCTTTTCGATTCACAAACAGTTGAAGAAAATGTAATGTTTCCATTAAAAATGTTTACAAAACAATCTCAGGCTGAAATGTTAGAGCGAGTTAATTTTGTACTAGATAGAGTTAATCTTAAAGATTCTAATGATAGATTTCCTGCTGAACTTTCTGGTGGAATGCAAAAGAGAGTTGCCATTGCAAGAGCTATTGTAATGAAACCTAAATATTTATTTTGTGATGAACCTAATTCAGGTTTAGACCCACAAACAGCAACAGTAATTGATAATTTAATTCAAGAAATTACAGAAGAATATCAAATAACAACGGTTATAAATACTCATGATATGAATTCTGTAATGGAAATTGGAGAAAAAATTATTTTTTTAAAGGATGGTAAAAAAGAGTGGGAAGGAAGTAGTGAAGAGATGTTTAAAACTGATAATGAAGCAGTTGTAGGTTTCGTGTATTCTTCTAATTTATTTAAAAAAGTAAGAGAGGCATATTTAAACGAAACAAATTAATGAAAACGTTTGTTTTTTATAAAATAACTTATATATTTGCACCCGCTTAAACGAAAGGAATGACCTGGTAGCTCAGTTGGTAGAGCATCTCCCTTTTAAGGAGAGGGTCCTGGGTTCGAGCCCCAGCCCGGTCACTAAAAACTCTGCAAGAAATTGCAGAGTTTTTTTTATTGCTAGCGAATTATGCATTTAAAGTGATATTTTTAGTACATGATAAAATCACTTTTAATATATTTTACTTTTTTCTTTATGGTTAATTCTACTCACTTGCTATTTGATTTTTCAAAGGAATCTAAGTTGTCTTCTTGGAGAATTGTAGATGATGTGGTTATGGGAGGCAGGTCTAATGGTTCTTTTAAAATAAATGAAGCTGGGAATGGACTTTTTTATGGAGATATATCATTAAAAAACAACGGTGGTTTTTCTTCATTGAGGTACTCTTTTGATAAACTATCAATTTCTAATTATACTAAAATTGTATTGAGAATAAAAGGTGATGGTAAGCAGTATCAATTTAGAATTAAAGACGATAATGATAACTTCTATTCTTATATAAAACAATTTAAAACTAGTGGGAATTGGGAAACCATTGAAATCCCATTAAGTGAAATGTATCCAGCATTTAGAGGAAGAAAATTAGACATCCAAAATTTTAATTCAAATACCTTAGCCCAAATTGCTTTTTTAATAGGTAATAAAAAAGAAGAGTCTTTTAAGCTTGAAATTGACAAAATCTATCTTAAATAACAATCTACATTTCAGATACTTTTTTTCGTATCTTTCCAAAGCTATTTTAACGATTTCATGGAAGAAGACATTCAAAAAAATATAAAACCACATCCTCCAACAGAAGAGAATACCTCTCAAAATATAAAGGATGATGCCAAAGGCTTATTTGTAAATATTAAACAGTTTCTAATAGAGCTCTTTGATTTTAGAGATGATACAGATCATGAGGCAACTTTAGAGGCAATTAAAGCCGATATTCCGTTTAAAGGTGCAACTGCATGGATTTTAATTTTTGCAGTATTTGTAGCTTCTATTGGCTTAAATGCAGATTCAACAGCTGTTGTTATTGGAGCTATGCTTATATCACCTTTAATGGGGCCAATTTTAGGTATTGGGATGTCTTTTGCATTAAATGATATAGAAACCTTTAAAAAGTCTTTAATCAATCTTGGTATTATGATTGGTTTGAGCTTGTTTGCTTCGTTTTTATTTTTCTATTTTTTTCCACTTAGTGAAGATAATTCTGAATTGTTAGGTAGGGTTAGTCCAGATATTAGAGATGTTTTAATTGCCTTTTTTGGTGGTTTGGCATTAATGGTTGCTAGAACAAAAAGAGGTACAATTGCTTCAGTAATTTTCGGTGTTGCCATTGCAACTGCTTTAATGCCACCTTTATGTACTGCAGGTTATGGTTTGGCAAAAGCTAATTTTTCTTACTTCTTTGGTGCTATGTATTTATTTACTATAAATACTATTTTTATTGCTTTAGCAACATTTTTAGTGATGAAATTGTTGCGTTTTCCTATGCATAAATATGCAAACGCTGCTAAAAGAAAACGTTACTCGACTATTGCTACAGTAGTTGGAGTAGCTGTAATGATACCTGCTATTTTCACTTTTTTAAGAGTTTTTGAAGACAGTCAAATTACCAATCAATTTGATAATTTCGTTAAGAATGAAATAAAAGAAATTGACGGTTTTCAACTTATTGGAGATCCAGAACTAAGTATAAAAGATAAAGAAATCAAGATGAGCTTCTTTAATGAAGTGAGTGATGGCGAAAGAAATTTGATAAAAAATCAATTAAATAATAAAGAATATATTAAGATTAAAGATTTTGATATTAAAATAAAAGGTAGTGATACTAAGAGTTTTGAACTCATTACAACTGCATACAAAGAGAAAAGAGAAGAGTTGCAAGAAAGCGAAAATATTATTGATGGATTGCACAAACAAATCACTGAGCTGAAACAAACTATTTCTTCTTTAAATACAAGAATTGAACAAGATGCTTTAAATAAAAATCAACAGGCTATTGCTTTTAGTTCAGTTATAAAAGAAGCAAAAATTAGATATAATAATATTGAGTCTATAGCCTTTTCTAGAGAGTTATATTCCAAAGATTTTATCAAAATTGATACAATTCCTGTAGCAACAATTAATTGGAATGATAAATTAAAAGATTCCGTTTTAATTAATAAGGAGTTAGAACTGAGGGCTTGGTTGCAAAAAGAAATGAAATTAGATACCCTGTTTATTAAGCGAGAATAAAGCGTTTAATTATCAATAATTTCTACCTCAACATTTTGATTGAACAAATATACTTTTCCGTTTATTGTGTTTAGGCATTCAAAACGAGTTCTTCTTTTATTGCCTTTTTTATACGTGGTGTTTTTAAATAAAAATGCTTGTCCAAAGGGTAGCTCAAAAACAAATGTTTTTCCAGAACTAGGCTTAAACTCTCTTAAGGCTAAGGATAATTTTGCGTCAGAATCTGTGCTGGCTTTAGGATTCTTTAAATAATTGGCTAAATGAGGTAACATTTCATATTTAAAAATATCTGGCTTTAAGAAAGGTAACATTAAATGTTGAAAAACCTTTTTCCACTCTTTTCCATGAGGTTGAACTCTACCAAATTTCTGATGCGTTATATGGTGTGCAATTTCGTGAACAAGCGTTAATAAAAATTGATATTGATTTAAGTTGTTGTTAACCGTGATTTGAAAACTGCCATCTGGCATTTTTCTGAAATCTCCATGTTTAGTTTCTCTTTGGTTTACAATTTTTAGGCTAAAGTTATTTTGTTCAATTAAATATTGAACCATTAACACTGCTTTGTCTGGTATGTACTTAGAAAGGATGGAGTTCAATTTTTAAAAATTATGGAGTAGAGCTAGAAACTTCTAATATTTTTCCATTGTAAAATTTATTTCCAGTCAATGAGAAATTGTAGATATAATCTGCCATTTCTTTTGCAGATAGAGGAGCCTTGTAATCAGGAAAAGCTTCTTCCAGCATTTCTGTCTGTACTGCTCCAAGAGCTAAAACATTAAAAGCAATTCCTACTTCTTTATATTCTTCTGCTAATAATTCAGATAGCGTAATCACAGCGCCTTTTGCAGAACTATATGCAGCTAAGCCAGGAAATTTCATGCTTCCTTGTACACCACCCATTGAACTGATAGTGACCACATGGCTGTTGTTTTGTAAAAACGGAATTAATGTTTTTGTTAATTCAGCAACACCAAAAACATTTACTTTGTAAACATCTATAAAATCATTAGAGGTAAGCTCTGTAAATGGTTTGTTGATTAGTTTACCAGCATTGTTTATTAAAATATCAACTGTTTTCCAATTATCTTCTATGAATGATTTTACTTTATGAATGTCAGAATCAACAGCTAAATCAACAGAAAGTGTATGTATATTTTTATGATTTACGGCTTTTAATGGCTTATCATTTCTAGATAAAGCAAGTACATTATGGCCATTATTCGCAAATTGTTGGGCTAATTCAAAACCAATTCCTCTACTTGTACCTGTTATAACAACATTTTTCATTAACATTCAAAATTTATAATTAATAGCAAATTACTTATTTTTTCATACATTTAAGAATTAAATCAAGATAAATGAAGAAATTATTTTTAGTTCTTTTTGCAATACTAATTGCCCAAAATATTTCAGCACAAACTAGCTACATTTTATGTGGAAAATTGGTAGATACCAAATCAGGTAAAATCTATAAAGAAAAAACTATTGTTGTTAAAGGCAATAAAATTGCTGAGGTTAAAGACGGCTACATTATGCCTAAAAGCGCAAACTTAATAGATTTGCGAGATAATGTTGTGATGCCAGGTTTAATAGATATGCATGTGCATTTAGAAATGGAGTATGATGATAAAACAAGAATTAATAAATACATTTTAGATGAGGCAGATGTTGCGTATAATTCTGTAAAATTTGCAGAAACTACCTTAAAAAATGGATTTACAACAGTTAGAGATTTAGGGGGTACAGGTGTAAATATTTCGCTTAGAAATGCCATCAACGCAGGTAAAATTCCTGGTCCTAGAGTTTTTACAGCAGGTAAATCTTTAGCTACAACTGGTGGCCATGCAGATCCTACAAATGGAAGTAGCAGAAAATTAATTGGTAATCCAGGGCCAAAAGAAGGTGTTGTAAACTCGGTTGAAGATGGTAGAAAGGCGGTTAGACAACGCTACAAAAATGGGGCTGATTGTATTAAAATTACTGCAACTGGAGGTGTTTTAAGTGTTGCTAAATCTGGAGATAATCCTCAATTTACTATAGAAGAAATTAAGGCAATTTGTGAAATGGCTAAAGATTATGGTATGCATGTGGCTGCGCATGCTCATGGAGATGAAGGTATGCAAAGAGCAATAATTGGAGGTGTAAAAACCATTGAACATGGTACTTATATGAGTGATGAAACTATGGATTTAATGAAAAAATACGATGCTTATTTAGTACCTACAATTACTGCTGGAAAAGAAGTTGCAGAAAAAGCAAAAATAGCTGGATTTTATCCAGATATAGTAGTGCCAAAAGCATTAGCAGTTGGTCCACAAATTCAAGGTACATTTGGTAGAGCATATAAAAAAGGAGTAGGTATTGCATTTGGTACAGATGCAGGTGTTTTTAAACATGGAGTTAATGGTAAAGAATTTGGCTTTATGGTAGAGGCTGGTATGCCTGTTATGGAAACCCTTCAAGCAGCAACTATAACGAATGCAATGATTTTAAAAATGTCTGATGAAATTGGGCAGATTGATAAAGGCTTTTTTGCAGACATTATAGCAGTAAATGACGATCCAACAGAGAACATTGCAACTATGGAAAATGTAGTGTTTGTTATGAAAAACGGTATTGTATACAAACAATAAGGTATTATTAGATAAATAATTAAATTTTTAATAATAAATATTTATCTTTGAGGTAATTAGCTGAGTCCCCCAAGAAGTATTTATTTTAATAAAATGAATAGAAAATATTTAAACATTTTCTGGGCTTTACTAGGGATTATAATCATATTAAACGAATTCGTGATTGGTAAAATCGAATTCGTGGCTTTGAGTAAGATAAATTTTGGGACTTGGATATTTATACTTCTGTGGTTTACTATAGCCATTAAAAATTTATACTCATACTTTTCTAGTAAAACTTCTATTACTACAAAGAAGTAAATTTTCTTCCTTTAAAATAAAACATATTTAATTTAAAAGATAATGTGCTGATAAGCACCTATTGCTGGGTTAGCGGTTCTATCTACACCTAATAAGTCTGATGTAAAAGGTGTGCTAATTGCATTATTAATGGCACTTGAATTCTCTCCAATGATAAAATCTTCATTTTGAGTATTTCTAAAGTTAGAGGTATCATTTAAGATGATATTCTCATAATTTGCGTTGGTAAAATCCATTTCTTGATTACCATCAAAAGCATTGTTAGAATCATTAAATGAGATTAAACAGTTCTTAACGCTATAATTAAAAGTACTACCATCTACTTTATCTAAAAGAAATTCAATGTTGTTATTACCATCAAAAATACAATTGGTAAAATTGGCTGCATTTAAATCTCTGGTTGCTGTAACTTCATTTCCATTTGCATCAATAAAAACAAAAAAGTTGTTGACTAGCACAGCAGGTAATTGTCTAATTCCGTTATTCCAAAAATTTGCAAAAGTAGAATGTGTAAAATTGTAAGTACCACCAACAGTAGCTGCTAATGAAGCTTGTCCTGCAGAACCAACAACAACATTGTAGGCTTCAATATTTGTTTCCCTTGCTAAAATACCAAAGTTTGAGTTATTGTATATTTCAGAGTTTTCTAATTTAAGAGTAGGTGTAGTGTTAGATCCAATACTGTCTATTAAAATGCCTATGACTCCATTTCTAATTTGTGCATGTTTAATTTCATTGTTTTTACTTCCTGCACGCATCCAAATAGTTCCCCATTGACCAGGAATTTTGCTAAAACTATTTTCTAATCGATCTCCTTGAAACGTTACTTTTTCATCTAGGGTTCCATTTACTCGCAAACTAGCTTCTTTATCTATAATTAAGCCAGAATTTGCATGGAAATATATTTGTGAACCTGCGTTTATGGTAAGTGTTTTGTTAGCAGCAACAGCAGCATAACCGTAAATAACTGTAGGTTTTGTATTGTTAATTGTAAGCTCTGAATCTTCTAAAAATCTGCCTTTTATTGTAGTTGGTTGTCCATCAAGAGTTAAACTATCAATTTTCATGGTAATAGGATCTTTACCAGGAAAAATAAAGTTGGCATCTTGCACTAAGGTTACCAAATCTACATCTTGCTGATTGGCTCCTGTATCAAACAAAATACGATCTGTATATAAAGGATTTGTTATTGAGTTTGCATCAATAGTAGTTTCTACAAAAACAAAAATACTGTCTTCAGCAAGAATATCTATATTGTTAAATTCTTTACCAGGAATGCCATCTACATTTAATCTATAATTAGATGATGTACCATTTTCTAAAGCAATTCTAGGAATTGTAATTGCATTACCACCTCTATTGTAAACCTTTAAATTATAAGTTGCAGAACCAATATTTGTAAATACAGTATCTAAAAATACAGTGTCTTTAGAAAACTCTAAACTTCCAAAGTTGGGTATTGTAGAAAAATCTTTTCTACAAGAGCTCATTGTAATTAAACCAACACAAATTAGTAAGGCAACTAAATAACGCATAAATCAGTTTTGTATAAAAATAGAACTTTTAAATGATTGATTTATTATTTTTTAATCAATTTGATTTCAAATAAGTTGCCCCAGTTTTTTCCGGTTACAAATAATCTATCATTTTTGGCATCATAAGCAATACCATTTAATACTTCATCATCTTCCACAAGCTTTTGCGATTTTTTCATTTCAGCTTCTAAACCCTTAAGATTAATAAGTCCTTCTACTACACCATTTGCAGGATTGATGATAGCTATAATAGGTTTTTGATAATAATTGGCATATATTTTACCATTAATTAACTCTAACTCATTTAGTTGGCTTAGAGCTCTATCATGGGTATAGGTTTGTAAAGCTCTCTTTTCTGCTTGGGTACTCTTATCTAAAAACCAAATTTTATTTGTACCATCAGATTTTATTAGTTCAGTTTCGTTTTGAGTAAGACCCCAACCTTCTTTACTTTGGTTGTATTTAAACTCACCTATTTGATCAAAACTATTTAAATCATACACAAAGCCTTTGTCATTTTGCCAAGTTAACCAGATGATTTTATCACCTACAATTGTCATGCCTTCACCAAAGTATTTTTTATCTAAGTCTATTTTTTGTAAAACCTTACCAGATTTAATTTCTACTTTTCTTAAAGATGATTGTCCTCTTCTTCCAGTAGTTTCATAAAGAAAACCATTATAATATTCTAATCCTTGAGTGTAGGCTTTTTTGTCATGAGGATAGGTGTTGATTATTTCATACCCATAGATCGTTGGTTCAATATTGGCATATACTTCAAACGAGTTATTTACCTTCTTAGTTTTACCTGGTATAAAAACTAAAGCAGAAACTTGATGTTTTCCTAAACCAAAATCAGCAGTATTTATTTCTAAACTATTTCCATTTGCTGCAACTTCTTTACCATCTATAAAAAACTGAACCTTGTCTAAAGGTTTGTTATTTTCTTCTTCTAGATTAATAGTAATGTTTTTATCTAAAGTTGTTTTATTTTCTACCCTTAATTTTAATTTATAAGTATCATCACAACTTGTGAATAATAAGATAATTAAAGAGGTAATAATGCTTAACTTTTTCATTTTTTATAAATTGTAATTCTTGCTTTAATCGTTTTTATGCACTTAATTTGCAAAGGTTTAATGGTAAATTGATAGGTCTCATAAATAAAAGTAATTTATTTATTTGTATATTAAAAAATATCATTAAATTTGCATCCTCAAAATAGCAAAATCTGTTTTGATATTTAGAATAAAACTTTACCAACTTTATTCTGCAAACATAACATTTAAGAATTAAAATATTATAAAATGAAAAAAGGAATTCATCCAGAAAATTATAGAATGGTAGCTTTTAAAGACATGTCTAATGAAGATGTTTTTTTAACACGTTCTACTGTAGACACTAAAGAAACTTTAGAAGTTGATGGTGTTGAGTATCCTTTAGTAAAATTAGAGATCTCTAGAACATCTCACCCATTTTACACTGGTAAATCTAAACTTATTGATGCTGCAGGACGTATTGATAAATTTAAAAACAAATACAAGAAATTCAAGAAGTAAGCTTTTTAGGATTTTTAAAAATATAGGAACTCCAACATTTAATTGTTGGAGTTTTTTTTGTGCTCTAAAACATAAATTATTAATCCACATCAGATTCGGGTTTCCTTTTAAGTTTGTAAAGTCTTATTTTTACTAATCTAAATTTTAGCCATGAAAAAAACTATACTTACCACATTTGCATTACTTACAATTTCTACTGGAATTCTATTGTATTATGTTAGAGAAGCAGGTAGTGTAATATTATTTTCTATTTGCTTGTTGTTATTCATTATGGCAATCTATGACTCTTTGCAGCGCAAACATTCGTTATTGAGGTCTTTTCCATTGGTAGCCAGATTACGTTGGGTTTTTGAGGAAGAAAGAGAAAAAATTAGACAATATTTTATTGAGAATGACTTAAATGGCACACCCTTAAGCAGAGAGCAAAGGAGTTTGGTATACCAAAGATCAAAAAAGCAAACAGAAACCATACCTTTTGGTACACAACATAATTTGTATAATGATGGTTACGAATTTGTAAAACATTCTTTATTTCCTAAAGATCATCATGATGTAACAGGAGATAGAATAGTTTATGGCTCAGATAAATGTTCGCAAAAATTAGAAACTTCAATTTTGGGAATATCAGCCATGTCTTTTGGCTCATTAAGCAAAAATGCAATTTTAGCTTTAAACCAAGGAGCAAAAATGGGCAATTTTACACACAATACAGGAGAAGGTGGTGTATCTCCTTATCATTTACAAGGTGGTGATTTGGTGTTTCAAGTAGGTACAGGTTATTTTGGAGCAGGTAAAACCAATGATGAAGGAAAAAGAGTTTTTGATGCAGGCATCTTTAAAGAAAATGCATTAAAACCTGAGGTAAAAATGATAGAAATTAAATTATCTCAAGGAGCAAAACCTGGTCATGGAGGAATTTTACCAGCCAAGAAAAATACAAAAGAAATTGCAGAAATTCGTGTAGTAGAAGAGGGGACAGATGTTTTATCTCCTCCTTCGCATTCAGCTTATTCAAATTTTGAAGAAATGGTTGCTTTTATTCAAGAGGTTAGAGATTTGTCTGGAGGTAAACCTGTAGGTATCAAATTGTGTGTAGGTAATAATGAAGAAATTGAAGAAATGATTAAAACGTTTTCTACACTTAATAATTACCCAGATTATATTGCTGTTGATGGTGGTGAAGGTGGTACAGGTGCAGCTCCTTTAGAATTTACAAATTATATGGGAACTCCGTTAATTGAAGGGTTGTTGTTTATTCATAAAGTACTTGAAAATAACAACTTAAGAAAACAAATTAAAATTATTGCAAGTGGTAAGGCAATGAATGCTTTTGATGTTGTTCGTTTGTTAGCACTTGGAGCAGATGCAGTTGGTATGGCTCGTAGTTTTATGCTTAGTTTAGGCTGCATCCAAGCAAGGGAATGTAATATGGATACGTGTCCTGTTGGAGTTGCCACCCAAGATGAAGATTTGAATGAGGCCTTGGTAGTTGCTAAGAAAAATATAAGAGTAAAAAATTATCATAATGAAACTATAAAAGCCATAAAAGAAGTTGCAGGAGCAATGGGTATAGATAATTTAGGTAATCTAAATCCAACTCATATTTTTAGGAGAATGGAAGATGATAGTATTGTGAATTTAGAAAAAGTATATGAAAGACAATTGGTTTGATGTATTAATTATTGGAGGAGGACCAATAGGAATTGCTTGTGGTTTAGAGGCTAAGAAAAAAGGTTTGTCATATGTAATTATTGAGAAAGGCCCAATTGTAAATTCACTCTACAATTATCCTGTAAACATGCAGTTTTTTTCATCATCAGAAAAGTTAGAAATTGATGATATTCCATTTATTAGTAAAGCAGCAAAACCAGATAGAGCAGAAGCTTTAGAGTATTATAGAAGGATAACTACATCTAATAATATAAATATTAATTTATTTGAAAAGGTAAATGCAGTAACTAAGAATTATTCTGATTTTACGGTTATTACAACTAAAAATAAATACCAAGCCAAGCATATAATTGTAGCAACAGGTTTTTATGATTTACCCAAAAAACTTAAAATTGAGGGAGAAGATTTAAACAAAGTTTCTCATTATTACAAAGAGCCGCATTTTTATGCTGGTCAAAAGTTAGCAATTATTGGTGCAAGTAATTCAGCAATCGATGCAGCTTTAGAATGTTATAGAAAAGGAGCTGAGGTTTCTTTAATAATTAGAGGATCTGAGGTTGGACAACGTGTAAAATATTGGGTTCGACCAGATATTATGAATCGAATAAATGAAGGAAGTATTAAAGCTTATTTTAATGCTGAGGTTACAGAAATTCAAGAGCATTCAATAAAGGTAAACACTCCAGATGGTAATATTAAATTAGAAAATGATTTTGTGTTAGCGCTTACAGGTTATCAGCCTAATTTTAAATTCTTAGTAAATATGGGAATCAAGCTTTCTGATGATGAGAAAAAAATCCCTGAGTATGATAAAGAAACCATGCAAACCAATGTAAAAGGAATTTATTTAGCTGGAGTAATTTGTGGAGGAATGGAAACCCATAAATGGTTTATAGAAAACTCGAGAGTACATGCTAAAATGATAATTAAAAGTATTTTAAGTAAGGCTACTCTAGTTTAGATGCAAGATTCTAAAAACAACCAAAAGAAAATACCTTGGCCAACCAAAAAGGCTATGGAGCAAATTTATGAGCAAAATCTTTGGGGAGGCAATTCCGAAACATACTATTCTGGTTCAGGTTCTCACGATTTGAAGATTGTAGTTCCTTATATTAACTGTGTTTTAGGTTTTTTAAAATCGCTACCAGAATCTGTATCAATTCTAGATTTAGGCTGTGGTGATTTTAACATAGGTCAACAAATTCTACCATATGCAAAAAAATACATGGCAGTAGATATTGCCGAAAATGTAATCAATTATAACAAGTCAAAATTTATACAGGAAAATTTAGAGTTTTTATGTCTCGATATTGCTAAGGATGCTTTGCCTAAAGCAGATGTTGTCATCATAAGGCAAGTTTTACAACATCTCTCAAATAAAGAAGTTAAAATGATTTTAAGTAAGTTGAATGCTTATAAATACATAGTACTAACAGAACACTTGCCATTAAACAATTTTGAGCCAAATAAAGATATCATCTCTGGTCAAGGAATCAGATTGAAAAAACAAAGTGGATTATGCATAACAGAAGAACCTTTTAATTTTAAATGTGAAAAAGAATCAAAATTGCTGTCTATTGAATTAGGTGATAAAAAAGGCGTTATAAAAACTTGGTTATATCAGCAATTCTAAACAAACATCGCACTTTTCAATCATAAAAAAAACCACCTTTAAAAGGTGGTTTTTTTAATCTATGTTATTTATTGTTTACATATAATCCTCAATAGGGTTACAAGAACAAATTAAATTTCGATCACCATAAGCGTCATCAACTCTTCTCACAGTTGGCCAAAATTTATTATCAGCAATATATTCTAAAGGAAAAGCTGCTTGTTTTCTAGAATATGGGAAATCCCATTCATCACTAGTTAACATTTCTTGAGTGTGAGGAGCATTCTTTAACGTATTATTTGCATCTTCTTTTGTTACATTTTTAATCTCTTCACGAATGGCAATCATTGCATCACAAAAACGATCTAATTCAGCTAAACTTTCAGATTCTGTAGGCTCAATCATCATAGTTCCATTTACAGGAAAAGAAACTGTAGGTGCATGGAATCCATAATCCATTAAACGTTTAGCAATATCAACTACTTCAATTCCATTTTGTTTAAAATCTCTACAATCAATAATCATTTCGTGTGCAGCTCTACCTTTTTCTCCAGTATATAAAGTATCATAATGCCCATCTAAACGTTCTTTGATATAGTTTGCATTTAAAATTGCATTTTTTGTAGAGTTTGTTAATCCTCTAAAACCTAGCATAGTTATATAGCCATAAGAGATTAAACAAGCAAGTGCAGAACCCCAAGGAGCAGCAGAAATTGCTGTGATTGATTTTTCTCCTCCAGTTTCAATGATTGGATTGGTTGGTAAAAATGGTACTAATTGTGGAGCAACACAAATTGGGCCAACTCCAGGACCACCTCCACCATGTGGAATTGCAAATGTTTTATGTAAGTTTAAATGACAAACATCAGCACCAATTGTAGCCGGATTTGTTAAACCTACTTGAGCATTCATATTGGCACCATCCATATAAACCTGACCTCCATGATCGTGAATAATTTTAGTGATTTCTTGAATCTCACTTTCAAAAACTCCATGAGTAGATGGGTAGGTTACCATCAATGCAGCTAGATTATCTGAGTGCTTTTCTGCCTTTTCTCTTAAATCATCCACATCAATGTTTCCATTTTCTGCAGTTTTGGTAACAATCACTTTCATTCCTGCCATTACAGCAGAAGCAGGGTTTGTACCATGAGCAGAGGCAGGAATAATACAAATATTTCTATGAGAATCTCCTCTAGATTGATGATAAGCTCTAATTGTCATTAAGCCAGCAAATTCACCTTGAGCACCAGAATTAGGTTGTAAAGATGTACCTGCAAAACCTGTAATAATATTTAATTGATGCTCTAATTTCTTTAAAACCTCTTGATACCCTCTAGCTTGGTATAAAGGCACAAATGGATGGATATTACCCCATTGAGGATTGCTTAAAGGCAACATTTCAGAAGCAGCATTTAATTTCATTGTACAAGAGCCTAAAGAAATCATAGAATGATTTAAAGCCAAATCTTTACGTTCTAATTTTTTAATATAACGCATCATATCTGTTTCTGATTGATACGTATTAAAAATCTCATTATCTAAAAATGACGTTTTTCTAGCTACATTATCTGCAATTACATCAAAATCTGAATGAAAAGGTTCTTGTGTTAAAATTCTAGAAAAGCTATCGTAATTTTCTTCTTTTACAGGATTTGGACGTTTTTTTAACTGGCCAAATAAAGTAAATAAGTTCATTAAATCTTTTTCTGTAGTTGCTTCATTCAGTGAAAGTGAAACTAAATTATCAGAAACATAATTAAAATTCACTTTAAACGATTCTGCTACAGGTTTTAATCTTGCTTCTTCTATTTCTATTAAAAGAGTATCGAAGTAAGACGTGTTTAGTTGCTTAAAGCCAGCTTTTTCTAAATAATCTGCAACTAATTTAGTTTTGTTATGTACAGTATCTGCAATGTATTGTATACCATCTTTTCCATGATAAACAGCGTACATTCCTGCCATAACTGCTAACAATACTTGAGCAGTACAAATGTTAGATGTTGCTCTTTCACGTTTTATGTGTTGTTCTCTAGTTTGCAGTGCCATTCTTAAAGCACGCTTACCATTCATGTCTTTAGTAACGCCAATAATTCTTCCAGGAATACTTCTTTTGTAAGCTTCTTTTGTAGCAAAAAATGCAGCATGAGGTCCTCCATAACCTAAAGGTATTCCAAAACGTTGTGTTGTACCAACTACCACAGATGCACCAAATTCACCTGGTGCTTTTAATTTTACTAATGATAAAATATCTGCAGCAACTGCAACTTTAATATCATTATCGTTTGCTTTTGCAACAAACTCTTCATAATCAAAAATCTGACCTAATTTACCTGGATATTGTAAAATGGCACCAAAGAAATCATCATCAAACGTAAAATCTTCATGATTACCAACAACCAATTCAATACCAATAGGAGTAGATCTTGTTTGTAAAAGAGATAATGTTTGAGGTAAAATTTCTTCAGAAACAAAGAATTTATTTGCACCCGCTTTTTTCTTTGCACGTTCTCTCACATCAAAAAGTAAAGCCATAGCTTCTGCAGCTGCTGTACTTTCATCTAATAAGGATGCATTTGCTAACTCCATTCCTGTTAAATCACAAACCATAGTTTGGTAATTTAATAGGGCTTCTAAACGACCTTGAGCAATTTCTGCTTGGTAAGGTGTGTAAGCTGTATACCAACCTGGATTTTCTAAAATGTTACGTTGAATAACACTTGGCACAATTGCTTCATGATAACCTAAACCTATGTAGCTTTTAAAAACTTTATTTTTTTCAGAAAGTTCTTTAATATGAGCCAAATACTCATATTCACTCATGGCTGGTGCTAAATCTAAATCGTCTTTTAAACGAATATTATCTGGCACAGTTTCATTAATTAACTGTTCTAAACTATCTGCTTTAATAGCTTGTAACATTTTTTCTTGCTCCTTTTGGTTCGGACCAATGTGTCTTAATTGAAACGAATTAGTATTCATTAAATAAAGTTTTATTTAGATAATTTTCAATCAAATTTATTGTCAATTAAATCATGAAAATTATATCGATTTTTAATGTTACAAAAATAAGGATTCTAGAGGGTTTAAATTTGATAATTTAACAACAAATATTGTTAATTATTAACTAAATCTTAATGTTATTAACAGATACATTATTTTTGTAAAATGAAGGGTCTTAAAATTATTTTAGAGTTTTACTTGAATGCTAGTATTCATGTGGCTTTAGCTGTATTTGCTTTTTTAAGAATAACCGAAATTTATTTTGAGTTACCTTTTAATCAAAGTCTAGATAATTTTATTTTTTTTGGTACTATTACAGGTTATAACTTTGTAAAATATGCAGGAGTTGCAAAACTGCACCATAGAAGTTTAACGAGTAGTTTAAAAGTGATACAAGTTTTCTCTTTAGGTTGCTTTTTAATCATGTGTTATTATGCAACCCAAATTAAGTTAAGCACGCTAATTGTTTCTATACCATTTAATATTCTTACAGTTTTGTATGCAGTACCATTTTTAAGCGGATTTGCAAAAAATTTAAGACAAATTAGTTACTTGAAAATTATAATAGTTGCTTTTGTTTGGGCGGGTTTTACAGTGCTTTTGCCATTAGTTGATGCTGGTTTATCATTAAATGTAAGTGCAGTAATTCTATTTATTCAAAGATTTTTATTAGTGGTCGTTTTAATTTTACCTTTTGATATTAGAGATGTAAAATACGATGCTATTTCACTACAAACCATACCCAAAAAAATAGGGCTAGTACAAACAAAAAGGCTTGGGTTGTTACTATTAATTTTAGCTCTAATTTTAGAGTATTTAATTGAGACATCTGCAACTTTAAATGCGCCATTTATGTTGTTCTTTTTTATGGTTATTTTATTTCTAATGAGATCTAAAATAGAACAAAGTAAATACTACAGTTCATTCTATGTAGAAGCATTACCAATAATTTGGTGGCTATTTATTTTAGGATTTCTCAATTTTTAATTCGTTAAATGTATATTTTTCATTTTTTGATTAAAATACACTTCATTTAAAATTGATATCATAAAACTATAAAATCGCCAAATAATTGTTGGTTTAATTTGTAGATTTACCATTTAAATTTCAATCAAGAATTAACCATAATGAGCACTACAAAAAGAAACTATATTTTCGATTTTGATAGCACTTTAACCAGAGTAGAAGCTTTAGATGTTTTAGCAGAAATTACCTTAGAAAATAATCCTAAAAAAGATGAGATTATTCATGAAATCATAGATATTACAAATCTTGGTATTGATGGTGAAATTTCCTTCACAGAATCTTTAGAAAGAAGAATTAAGTTGTTGGAAGCGAATGAAGCTGATTTGTCTCAATTAATTGCAGATTTAAAGAAGCAAGTATCTACTTCAATTGAAAGAAATAAAGAGTTTTTTGAGTTGTATTCAGATGATATTTATGTAATTTCTTGTGGTTTTAAAGAATTTATAGATCCTATTGTAAAAGAATACAACATACCATCAGAAAGAGTTTACGCTAATACTTTTAAATTTGCGGATGATGGTAAAATAATTGGCTTTGATGCTAATAACCCATTATCACAACATAATGGAAAAATTCAATGTTTAAAAGACATGAATTTAGATGGAGAAATACAGGTTATTGGTGATGGTTACAGTGATTATGTGACGCGTGAAGCAGGAGTTGCAGATAAGTTTTTTGCCTATACTGAAAACGTATCTAGAGATAAAACAACCGAAAATGCCGATTATATTGCACCTAATTTAGATGAATTTTTATACGTAAACGATTTGACACGAAACATATCTTACCCAAAAAATAGAATTAAAATATTACTACTAGAAAACGTACATGCAGATGCTTTTAAGAAATTATCTACAGATGGTTTTTCTGTAGAAACCATCTCTAAAAGTTTGTCTGAAGACGAATTGATTGAAAAAATTAAAGATGTTCATGTTTTAGGTATAAGATCTAAGACCAATGTTACTCAGAAAGTAGTAGATGCTGCAGAAAAGTTAATGGTAGTAAGTGCATTTTGTATTGGTACCAAACAGATTAATTTAGAAGCGTGTAAAGAAAAAGGTGTTGTGGTTTTCAATGCACCTTACAGCAATACTCGATCTGTGGTAGAATTGGCAATTGGTGAAATTATAATGTTAATGCGTTCTGTTTTTCAAAGAAGTACAGAAATTCATAATGGTCAATGGAGAAAAACAGCAGAAGGTTCTAGAGAGGTTCGTGGTAAGAAACTAGGTATTGTTGGGTATGGAAATATTGGTTCTCAACTTTCAATCTTGGCAGAAGCTTTGGGTATGGATGTCTATTATTATGATGTTGAAGACAAACTAGCCTTAGGTAATGCAACTAAATTAGATACCTTAGAAGAGTTGTTATCAATTTCTGATGCAGTTAGTTTACATGTAGACGATAATGCTGCAAACAAGAATTTCTTCGGAGAAAAAGAAATCTCTTTAATGAAAGATGGTGCACATTTAGTAAATTTATCTAGAGGATTTGTTGTAGATATTCCAGCTTTAGTTGCTGCTTTAAAAAGCGGAAAACTAGCAGGTGCTGCAGTTGATGTATATCCTGAAGAGCCAAGAAAAAATGGTGACTTTTATACTGAATTAAAAGGTTTAGATAATGTAATTTTAACACCACATGTTGGTGGTAGTACAGAAGAAGCACAGAGAGATATTGCAGATTTTGTACCTAATAAAATTATGGCTTATATCAATTCTGGTAATACAGTAGATGCTGTGAACTTTCCAAATATTAGATTGCCAAGACAAACAGATGCCCATAGATTTTTACACATCCATAAAAATAAATCTGGAGTTATGGCTAAGATAAATGAAATTTTGGCGCAATACGATTTAAACATTACTGGTCAGTACTTATCTACAGATCCAAAAGTTGGTTATGTAATTACAGATTTAGATAAAGAATACAATAAAGAGGTGATTGATAAATTACGAAATGTAGATGGTACCATTAAGTTTAGAGTACTTTATTAGATATATAAAAAAAAAGCCTCTCAATTTTGAGAGGCTTTTTTTTAATTCAATTCATCTTTTAAATCGATGATGTTTTTATCTTTTTCACCCAAATAACGTCTGCTTCCTAAATATCTATTTTTATTAAACTCATCATATAATGGATTTTTTTCATCCATAGAGCTTATATGTACATTTCCAGAAGAGTGAATAAACTCCATATTATCATTACCTAACCAAATACCAACATGTACAACTCTTTGTTTTTTATCTTCAGTAGCTTTGGTTCCAAAAAACAACAAATCTCCTTTTTGTAAATCAGAGAAATTCAAATCGTTATCTACTATTTTACCAGCATTAATTTGTTGCGAAGCGTCTCTAGGAATTACAAATCCGTTTAATAAGTAAGTCATTTTTGTAAACCCACTGCAATCCATTCCTTTACTAGAAGTCCCTCCCCATAAATAAGGAAAACCTAACATTGATTTTGCAGTTTTTTCTATACTTTCTTGTGTGGCAACTAAATTTTTTAGCCACTCATTTAAAATTTGAGCTTCCTCTTTTTTAATGAATCCTTTTCGTTTATCAGGATATTCTACTTCATAGGTGTTTTTATCTTCAGAAATATACTTTAAAACTCCACCAAGTGTAATGTCTGAAACAATACTTTTGTTTAGGTCTATATTATCATAAACAAAACCAGCTGTATTTGTATAAATGATTTTTTTAGCATTTGACCAATAGTCAAATTCGCCTTTGTTCATTCTGTAAATTCCACCTTTATCAACCCAAGAAATATAACCATCTGGAGTTTGTATTCTAAAAAAATCACCTTCTTTATCTAATACTTTTAAAGACATCCCTAAAAGTCCTTGTGTGCCTAATTCAGCAGAATGCTTGGGTGCCGATCTTATATTTAGTACAGAGTTATTGCCAATAGCATACATTTCATTACCAACTACAGAATCTGGCAAAACCCTAATTTTATTTAAAAAATCAATATCTAAACTTTTTAAACTATCCAGCAATTTTTGATATCCTATTTTAGAATCAGTTTCTCCACTAACAATAATTTTATCATTGTCATAATCTACTTGAATATCATAAATTGCTACTCTTTTATCTGGTGCATATTGTTCTTTAATACTTTCATTTACCCCTTGTAAACCAGTAACTAATAAAGAATTGTTATTGCAAGAAACAAATAAGATTGCTAAGAAATAAAAGATTTTTTTACCAAAATTCATAAGCGTTTTTTTACTTTTTGATAGTATAAAGATAGTAATTTATACCATCAAAAATAACTTTATAAAGTAGATTGTTTATCTTTGAGAATAATCATTTTACAATTAAATGGAATATAAAAATACACTAGAATTCGCTAGAAAATTAGATAGTGAAGATCAATTGGCTACTTATAGAAACCAATTTCATATACCTCAAGATAAAGTTGGAAATGACTGGTTATATTTTACAGGGAACTCGTTAGGCTTACAACCTAAAAAAGCAAAAGAATACATTAATATAGAATTACAAGATTGGGCAGAAAAAGGTGTTGAAGGTCATTTTGATGGCGAAAATCCTTGGGTAACTTACCCTGAGTCTTTATCTGAAATGATGGCAAAAGTTGTAGGAGCAAAACCTATAGAAGTCATAATTATGGATACACTTACAGCTAATCTTCATTTTTTAATGGTTTCTTTTTACAGGCCAACAAAAAAGAGGCATAAAATTCTAATTGAGAGTGATGCGTTTCCTTCAGATAGGTATGCTGTACAATCTCAATTAAAATTTCATGGTTACTCAGAAGAAGATTTAATTTATTGGTCTCCACCAAAAGGTAAAGATCTTTTAGAAATAAAAGACTTAGAAAATATCTTGGAAGAACAAGGTGATGAAATAGCGTTGGTATTAATAGGAGGTGTAAATTATTACACAGGCCAAAGATTCGATTTTAAAAAAATAGCAGAACTTGGTCATGCAAAAGGTTGTGTAGTTGGGATAGATTTAGCTCATGGAGCAGGAAATATTCAGGCTAATTTACATGAATCTGGAGTAGATTTTGCTGCTTGGTGTACATATAAATATCTAAATTCTGGGCCAGGAAGTTTATCAGGAATTTTTGTTCATGAAAAACACGCTCATAATACTGAGTTACCACGTTTTGCAGGTTGGTGGAATCATAACAAAGACACACGTTTTAATATGAGGTTGCCTTTTGATGTAATGCCTGGAGCTGAAGGTTGGCAGTTGAGTAACCCTCCAATTTTAGCAATGGCACCAATTAAGGCGTCTTTAGAAATGTTTGAAGAAGTTGGTATGGATGCTTTAAGAGAAAAATCTATAAAATTAACAGGTTTTATGGAGTTTCTTTTTGAAGAATTAGGTTCAGATGCAGTGTCTATTATTACACCTAAGAATCCTGCTGAAAGAGGTTGTCAATTATCAATTCAAGTGAAAAATGCTGATAAAAGTTTACATCAAAAGTTAATGGACAAACACATAATTACAGATTGGAGAGAGCCTAATGTAATTAGATGTGCACCTGCACCAATGTATAATAGCTTTGAAGATGTTTACAAAATGGTGTCAATTTTAAAAGAAATTCTAAAAGATTACTAAAACCTTATATCGAATTCTATGAATAAAGACGATAAAATATTAATTATTGGAGCTGGTTTATGTGGAAGCCTTTTGGCACTTCGTTTAGCGCAAAGAGGTTTTAAAATAGAATTATTTGAAAGTAGACCAGATTTGCGTAAAGTAGATATTTCTGCTGGTAGATCTATAAACTTAGCATTGTCAGATAGAGGTTTAAAAGGGCTTAATTTATGTGGTGTTGCAGATAAAGCAAAAGAAATCTGCATACCAATGTTAGGTAGGCAAATGCATGATGTAAATGGTAATACTTTCGATTCTAAATATTCAGGTAGAGAAGGTGAGTATATCAATTCTATTTCTAGAGGAGATTTAAATGCAATTTTATTAGATGAGGTAGATTCACATAAAAACGTAAACATACATTTTAATAAAAAATGTACTCATGTAGATTTAGATGAAACCAGTATTGAGTTTTACGATTATGAAACGAAAGAGGAGTTTACAGTTACTGGTGATGTTATTTTTGGCGCAGATGGTGCAGGGTCTGTATTAAGAAAGCACTACATTTCAGAGCGAAAATTTTTATTTAGTTATTCTCAAAATTACTTAACTCATGGTTATAAAGAGTTAGAGATTCCTGCAGATGAAAACGGAAAACATCAATTAAGTAAAGGACATTTACACATTTGGCCTAGAGGAGATTTTATGCTTATTGCCCTACCAAATACGGATGGTAGTTTTACAGTAACTTTATTTTTAAGTTACGATGAAGGTGAATATAGTTTCGCTAATTTAACATCCGAAGAAAATATTACAGCATTTTTTGAAAAAGAATTCCCAGACGCTTTAGCTCTAATTCCGAATATAAAAGAAGAATTTTTGAATAATCCAACAGGATTTTTAGGTACTGTAAAATGTTCTCCTTGGAGCTATCAAAACAAAACTGTGCTAATTGGTGATGCCTCACACGCAATTGTGCCTTTTTATGGCCAAGGTATGAATGCTTCTTTTGAAGACGTTTTCGTGTTTGATGAAGTATTAAATAAAGGATTTAAAACGTGGCAAGAGGTCTTTAAGGCCTTCGAAAAAGAGCGTAAAAAAGATACAGATGCTATAGCAGATTTAGCAGTAGATAATTTTCATGAAATGAAAGATCATGTGGCTAATCCTTTATTTAAGGAGAAAAGAAAAATTGAGATGGATTTAGAAGAGCAATTCCCAGATGAATATTTTTCTAAATACGCTATGGTTACTTTTAAGGAGGATATACCTTACAGTGAAGCTATGAAAAAGGGTAGGGCTCAAGACAAAGCGTTATTGAATTTAATTGCTGACGATGAAATTAACACGCATTTAAATATGTCTAAAGAGGAATTACATCAAATTTTAAAAA